>NZ_JMDX01000176.1:0-13014 GCF_000935845.1 Paenibacillus sp. E194 | reverse complement strand
TCGTATGCTCATGAGATCTGCAAGCATGAGCGCTAAACCAGTGTACAACGCATGCATCCCGTAGAGGACTGGCGCCGTCAGCATAAGCGTGAATTCAAGCGGTTCCGTAATTCCGGTCAGGAAGCTTGTCAGCGAAGCTGTTAGCATAATCGAAGCGATGCGCTTGCGTTCCTGTAATTGAGATGAGCGGACGATTGCAAGTGCGTAAGCCGGCAGTCCAAACATCATAACAGGGAAAAAACCTGCCATAAAGGTTCCCGCCGTAGGATCGCCAGCATGGAATCGCCACAAATCCCCTCGCACTATCGTCCCTGCATCTGTTACATATTCTCCAATTTGAAACCATGCAATATTGTTCAGTATATGATGCAGTCCCGTAGGTATGAGCAATCGGTTCAACAAGCCATACAAGCCCGCTCCCCAGCCTTTCGCGGTCATGATACTGGTACCTGCATCACGAATAGCCTCCTGTATCGCGGGCCAAATAAGACCGGCTCCAACTCCTACAACTACCATAACCAGTGAAGAGATGATCGGGATGAAGCGCTTGCCTCCGAAGAAGCCGATTGCTTCCGGCAGCTGAATGCCTTGATAGCGCTTATACAAGGCTGCCACAATCGCTCCGCACAGCATCCCGCCAAGCACTCCTGTATCAAGGGCAATCCCAGTTTCGAAATGCTTCATGACATTGGTAAATACGAAGTATCCAACAGCAGCGGCCAAGGCGGCAACCCCTTGGCCTGAAGTTAATCCGATCGCTACCCCAACCGCGAAAAATAACGGCATATGATCAAAAAATGGCGTTCCCGCCTAATTTGCATACACTTGCTGCTGTGTCCACCCACGGAATATTGGATTTGATATCTCCAATCCGCACTAATATTGATGCTGCGGGAAGCACTGCAATGGGAATCATCAGCGATCGGCCAACTTGCTGCATATACGTCATCATTTTCATTCGCAACACCGATCCCCTTACCTAGCTGCTAGGATGCTGCCATTATTTAATCGCTCCGGCCATCATGCCGCTTGTAATCTGCTTCTGGAAGATCATATATAAAATCAGCACAGGGATGATTGAGAGCAGCAATCCCGCAAATAACGGCCCCCATTCTGTCCGATACTGCATCTCTGCCTGCATGATTGCAATGCCTACAGGAATTGTATACTTCTCAGGATCGTTCACCAGCACTGTACCAATAATATATTCGTTCCAAATGTTCAACACGTTCATCATGCCTACAGAGATGAGTCCAGGCTTCGCAAGTGGAAGCATAATACGGAAGAAGACCCCATAATACGAGCTTCCATCGATGGAAGCTGCCTCATCCAACTCCTTAGGCATCGAACGGAAAAATCCGACGAGTACAAATACACCAAAAGGCAAATTAGTCACCGTATAAACAAGAATCAGTCCGAGGAGAGAATTATCTAGATGCAGATTGGAAAGTAGAAAAAACAGCGGAATCAATCCAAGAATAAGAGGGATCATCATGCTGGACAAATATAGATTATACAGTGCCATGCTGCCGCGAAACGGAAATCTAGCGATAATATAAGATGTCGTAGAAGAAAGCAGCAAAGCTAACACAGTGCTTACAACCGTAACAATTAACGAGTTCATGAAGTACGTTCCTAGGTGATAGTTGTTCCATACTGTTGTGAAATTAGCCCATTCAAACGGCCACTCCGGCAAGCTCCACGGCGCATTTAGCAGGAACTGCTGATTCGTCTTGAACGAGCCCAGGATGGACCACAGCAGCGGATACATGACGAGTAACGTCCATATCCCTAGTAATGCATACATCAAAGCTCTAACCATCATATGTGAACGCTTACGAGGATATTGCTGCATGGATTCCATAGGCCGCCCTCTCCTTTTCCGGTCGAAATAGTTAAGCCATCTCAATTGCATCTCTGCGCAATAGCCGCTGAAGCGCCAACGTCGTAAAGAGCGACAGAATGAGAATAAGTACGCCTATCGCAGAAGCATAGCCGAAATGGAATTGGCGGAATCCCATCTGATACAAGTACGAGCCCATGACCTGTGTCGCATTATCCGGGCCACCTTCGGTCATCATCCATACGATGACAAATGATCCATTTAACGTCGTCATCACAACCCATAAAATCGATACTTTAATTTGTTCCCATGTAAGCGGCATCGTAATGCGCCAGAACTGCTGCCATTCCTGAGCGCCATCGATGCTGGCTGCCTCATATAAATCCTTCGGAATGTTCAAGATTCCTGCGATAACTAGAATCATAACGAACCCTACACCAGCCCATATTGCTGGAGGAAGCAGCATCCACATCGCAAGATTTGGATCTCCAAGCCATGGCGTCTGAACCTTATCCGCCGTGAACAATGACAAGAACGAATTCAAGAATCCGATGCTTGGGTTGTATATATAATTCCACAACACTCCAATGACAACGACAGACAGAATATTCGGGATAAAGAACACCGAGCGGAAAAACCCGCTCCCACGGAGCCGAAAGCGAGTCATCAGCACCGCGAATAAGACCCCCAGCCCAACAATGCCAACTACTTTCCAGAATACGAAGAAATAGTCATTCAGAATGGCCTTCCCAATAATCGGATCATTCGCTAATTCGCGATAGTTATCAATGCCGATTAGGTTCTTCGTCTCCGATCCTCCCGACCAATCTGTGAAGCTGAAATATAGCCCGTGAAAAATCGGATATATCATAAATAAACAGAAAAATAACAACGTAGGTATGGTAAATACGAACATGAAGATCTGGCGCTTCCGCTTCCATGAAAGGCCGACCCGTCCGCTCACATCTCCCTTAACAGGAGTCTCTTGTGCAGGCACGATCTTGTTCAAGCAGCCCCCTCCTTATCGGTCTCCCCATTCATCAAGCTGTCGATGCAGATCAGGATGCATGCGTCTGCTCACGCATGCATCCCTCGCTTAACTGATGTACTACCTCTCTACTTCCTTGCCTTCGCAGCAGCCTTCTCCATGCGCTCCATCCATTCATCTGGAGTAATGCTGCCCATCATAAGCGCGAGTGTGGAGTCTGATCGCACCTTATCCACATCCGCATTCAATTCAATGTAAGGGGCGACAATGGTATTGTCTGAGCTATAGAATTTCATAGCTGTCTTGGACAGCCCACTCGCATTGGATTTTTCCAAATCCGCCTTCAAGTTGCCCAGTGCGCCTGTCTCTTCCGCCCATGTAATGGCAGATTGCTTCGTGAACAAAAACTCAAGGAATGCTTTAGCGGCTGCTGGATTTTTCGCCTTCTTCGCAATGCCAACCGTAGCCGTAAATGGAATCGCTACAAATTTTCCGCCCGGCTTTTGAGTAATGGATGGAATGAAACCGAATTCAAAACCTTGCGGAACATCTTTCTTCATTTCATTTTCGAGCCAGAGTCCATTTGGGATAAACGCATTTTTATGCTGCAAGAATAGCATTTGCGAGTCGATATGGTTAATTGGGGCTGAAGCAGGGTCAATGAGACCTGCATCACGCATTTGCACCATTTGCTCCAATGCCTTCTTCACAGGCTCGCTCTTGAATACGCCTTCCTTCAAAGCGAACATGTCCAGCAAAATCGAAGTATCGTTGTTGTTGTTCACAACGAATGCGGAATCCATCACACCATTTTGGAAATAGTACGGATACTTACCTGTGAATATAAATGGTGCATTGACCTTGCCGGAGTCCTTGATTTTCTTCGCTTCGCTCATAAAAGTGTCGAAATCCTTCGGTTCCGTCCAGCCATTGTCTGCAAAGAATTTCTTATCGTAGAAAATTCCCCAGGAGCCGAACACGAATGGGATCGTATACGTTTTGCCGCTGTAATCGATTGGCTTCAGCAGCAGCTCCTCTGAAATCTTGTTGCCATCCGCGTTCTTGGCCTCTTTAAAGTAATCGGTCAAATCCATCAGTTGATCATCTTGCACCATTTGGGTTGCATTTGAGCCCGCACCGTCAATGTAGACGAAGTCAGGAGGATTGCCTTGAATCCAGCGCGGCTTCATCTGATCATTGATTTTCGGGCCTGCTGACTCTTTCACATTTACATTTGGGTACTTCTTCTGAAACTCAGCAATAATCTTCTTCCAGCCCTGATCCCCGTATCCGCCTACGAAATACTGAATTTCAAAATCACCGGACACCTCGCCGCCAGATGAATCTGTCTTGCCAGCATCGCTGATGTTGCTCTGTGCTTTCTCCGTTGTCTGCCCACTGCTTCCGCTATTCGATTCTCCATTCTTCTGACTGCCCGAGCTGCAACCTGCTGCTGTCATTAAGACAAGTGCGCTAATGATAAGCAGCAGTAAGGACCTGCCCCACTTGTGATGCATTCCGTTCATGGATATACCCCTCTCCGTCAACATGGATTGAATTCGCGATAACGATGCAACGACAAAAAAGGGCATACGTTAAGAAGGCAGTCACATAGCGACTGAACTTCCATAACGAATGCCCTTGCGGTAACATGTTATGTCCATTCTATTGTACTTGTCGTTTCGCGTTGCATTTTCGCTTCGCTATTGGGATAATATCCCACGATTATGGATTTGTCAATAAGATCTCAGGGATTAGTCCTCGATCGTTGATAAATCACCTGTTGGCAGGTTCAGTTCCCAAGCCTTAAGCACACGCCGCATAATCTTGCCTGAGCGTGTCTTCGGCAATTTGTCCTTGAACTCAATCTCGCGAGGAGACGCATGTGCAGACAATCCTTCCTTAACGAACCGCGCTATATCCGCCTTCAATTCGTCAGACGGCGTATAGCCTTCCCGCAAAGAAATGAAAGCCTTTATAATCTCACCGCGCATTGGATCAGGCTTGCCGATAACACCTGCTTCTGCAACTGCCGGATGCTCTACCAGCTTGCTCTCTACCTCGAAAGGCCCAACGCGCTCACCTGAAGTATTAATGACATCGTCAATACGGCCTTGGAACCAGAAGTAGCCCTCATCATCCATATAGGCAGAATCGCCTGACACATACCAACCAGTCAGACGGAAGTATTCCTCATACTTAGCAGGGTTGTTCCACACCTTGCGCATCATCGAAGGCCACGGCGTACGAATTGCCAAGTTCCCCATCCGGAACGGAGGCAGTACGTTGCCTTGATCATCAATAATTGCGGCTTCTATACCTGGAACAGGGCGGCCCATGGAACCAGGCTTAATGGCCATTGCTGGGTAATTGCAAATCAGCTGCCCGCCTGTCTCTGTCATCCACCAAGTATCATGAATCCGATGATTGTATACTTTCATTCCCCAGCGAACAACTTCTGGATTAAGTGGTTCACCGACGGACAAAACGTGGCGCAAGCTCGATAAATTAAAGTTCGCAATCACGTCATCTCCAGCACCCATCAACATGCGGAATGCAGTCGGAGCGCTGTACCATACCGATACCTTATATTTCTCAATCGTCGCATACCAGTCTTGTGGACTGAAGCGTCCGCCGCGAATAACGTTCGTAGCCCCATGCAGCCATGGTGCGAAAATTCCATACGAAGTCCCCGTTACCCAGCCCGGATCTGCCGTACACCAATATACGTCGTCTTCTTTCAAATCTAGTACAACATTGCCAGTATGATAATGTTGCAACATAGCATTGTGAACATGGAATACACCCTTCGGCTTCCCTGTCGAACCAGATGTATAGTGAATAAGGAGTCCATCCTCGCGCTGCAGCCATTCGATTTCAGCTTCTTCGGAAGCTGTAGACATTTCTGCATGAAAATCCACTATACCTTCTTCTTGTTCTACGCCCTCGCCAACAAGAACGATATTCTTCAATGCTGGCAGCTCGGAGCGAGGAACACGATGAACGAGCGATGGCGTCGTCACGATCGCAACCGCCCCGCTGTCCTCCAGACGATCCCGAACCGCTGTCTCCATAAATGCTTCGAACAGTGGACCTACGACCGCACCGACCTTCAATGCTCCCAGCAAGCTGACGTACAATTCAGGCGTACGCGGCATGAAGATGAAGATCCGATCTCCCTTCTGAATGCCAAGCTTGCGCAGCACGTTCGCGAACTGATTCGTCTTGCGGCTCAAGTCAGCAAATGTATACGACTCATCACGTGCAGCATCGCTGTAATAGAGCGCTACCTTATCACCACGCCCGTTCGCGACATGCCGATCAATCGCTTCATAAGCCATATTCACTTTACCTGTCTCATACCATGAAAATTGCTTCTCTATGTCTTCCCATTTGAAATCGGCCGACCATTGTTCATAGTCACTCATGTTCGGATTGCTTGCTATAGCAGCAATAATTTCTCCCTGCACGTTACCCATATTGTTCCATCCTCCTATTCTTTCTCATTCTTTATTCATGCTTCACTATTCACGCCTAAGCGCAATAAATCGCTTTCATGAAGAACTGTACTAAAGGACGATGATGCAGTTCGTGGTGTCAAGGGAAAAAATCATGAACTTTAAGGCAAAATCATTATAGCATACGTTTTCTTTTTCGCCTATTCTTTTCCTTTTCAAATCAACCTTTTTTTGCTATAACGGAATGGAAGAGACGAAAGGAGCTGCTCGGTGTGGAACATCCGAAGAGATACTACGCTCATGTTATTCCTCATACGGAACGAGAACGAGTTGTCGTCGTCGAAGGCCCCGTACGTTCCGATATTCTTCGCACCTTGACTATGCACACCGATCTGAAGGCATTCCGCAGGCCAGCAGAACAGCAACAAGCACTTATCGAAATTGCGGATTTGCCAGAAGGACGCATTATTATTGCTAGGGAAGGCTCTACCATCGTCGGATATGTCACCTTCCATTACCCCGATGAACTAGAGCGCTGGTCAGACGGAGGAATGGACGATCTCATTGAGCTTGGCGCCATCGAGGTAGCCAAGGATTATCGCTCGCTTGGCCTTGGCAGAAGCATGGTATCGACGGCTTTTGAAGATGAACAGATGGAACGCTATATTGTATTTACGACTGAATATTATTGGCATTGGGATTTAGACGGAACCCGGATGAACGTATGGGACTATCGTAAGATGATGGAGAAATTGATGGAATCCGTAGGCATGATCTGGTATGCGACGGATGATCCTGAAATTTGTTCCCACCCTGCCAACTGCCTTATGGTCCGCATCGGCAAGGACGTCCCGTTAGCGTCAGAGGAGCAATTCGATCGCGTCCGATTCCGTCAGCGGTTCATGTACTAGTATTGTAGAGAGGGATGTTGGACATGTCAGGTAAGGCCCTATACTTCATGCATGAGGAAGCCCTCCGTTATCGATTTAATGCAGATCACCCATTCGATCAGCAGCGGCTTGCCATGACGCATGACCTGCTAGAGTACGCCGAAGCAATAGATGAAGGCGCTGTCATTCGCCTTCAGACGCAAGCCTCTGATACCGAACGCTGGCTGCCCCTCATTCATCGCGCTGACTATATCGACGCAGTGAAGCATCTCAGCGATCCATACCCATTAACCGAATGGGTAGCTCGTGCTGCACAATACGGTCTGCATACCGAGGATACCCCTTACTTCACAGGGATGCATACAGCGGCATGCGCGATAGTTGCCGGCTCCATCGCTGCATGCGAGGCTGTCATGTCTGGAAAATCACAGCATGCCCTGCATTTAGGCGGCGGCCTTCATCATGCGTTCGGCGATAAGGGAGCGGGCTTCTGCGTCTATAATGATGCAGCTGTTGCAATTGCATGGCTGCAGCAAATGTACCAAGCACGTGTACTCTATGTGGATACCGATGTCCATCACGGAGATGGCGTTCAATGGTGCTTCTATACGAACCCGGATGTGTTCACTTATTCCATCCACGAGACAGGGAAGTTTCTGTTCCCTGGCACTGGATTCGTTCATGAACGTGGCGGCGGCGAAGGGTTCGGCGCGTGTGTCAATGTTCCGCTGGAGCCGTATACGGAGGATGAATCTTGGCTGGAATGCTTCACAGAAACCGTGCAAAGTGCGGCCGCGGCATTCAAGCCAGACATTATTATCAGCCAGCATGGCTGTGATGCTCATGCACTCGATCCATTATCACATATGCATTGCAGTACCCGTATCTACAGTGAAATGCCGCGTATCATTCATCGGCTTGCTCATCAATACTGCGATGGCAAGTGGGTTGCCGTTGGCGGCGGCGGCTATGACATCTGGCGTGTCGTACCGCGAGCTTGGAGCATGCTGTGGCTGGAGATGAGTGAGCATCCACTGGCTCATTCGTTACAGAACCACCTCCAGCAGCCATTGCCGCAGCAGTGGTTATCGAAGTGGTCGATGCAATCGCCTGTGCCTCTCCCACATACTTGGCACGATGATGCCACAGAGTGGGCGCCAATGCCAAGGCGCAGCGATTATCGAAGATCGTAATGCACGTGCTAAGGAGCTCGCACTTGAATATATCCGATAGAACGAGCAACGGCGCAAGCAAGTCCGATGTATGGGACTGCTTGCGCCGCTCTATTTATCTGTTGGATGCTATGATTTCGCAATTAGACCGTGAGTCCTTGCAGCATGCTGTCTACAATTTGATGGGAGCGATGCGACGCTTCCACCGTGAATTCAGCAAAGTTCACATGAGCAGAGCCGTCTGCCTTATCCGACATTGAGCGGATAACGACGAACGGAATCTCATTAATGAAGCATGCTTGCGCTACAGCAGCACCCTCCATCTCTGTGCAAGCAGATCCAGCGAACGTCTCATGCAGTTGACGCACTTTGTCCCGATCTGCAACAAATTGATCGCCTGAGAGCACGACACCTTTGCGATAACGGCCTGGAACAAGCTGTTCACACGCGCGTTCTGCCAGTTCAATAAGACCCGTATCCGCCATAAACTGCGAAGTCTCTTGAAACGGAATGATCCCTGGAGCAAAGCCTAACGCTGTGACATCCATATCGTGATGCATACACGATGTCGAGATGACAATATCACCAATGTTCAGCTCTGGATGAACCGCACCTGCTACACCCGTGAATATCACCTTCGATACATGGAAGCGGTCAATGAGCACCTGCGTGGTGACAGCAGCGTTCACCTTGCCGACTCCAGACTTGCAGATCACGATATGTTTGCCGTGAAGCGAGCCTTTATAATAACGCAATCCCGCTACATCTACTTGCTCTACAGGCTGAGCTGCCTGAAGCAGCAATTCGATTTCCTCATCCATCGCCCCAATTATACCAATAACCGCTTCATGCGCATTTGTCATCGAGACCTACCTCCTTATGTATATCATCTTCATAATCATACAAAAGACCCCAATACATGGGGCCTTACGTATATACCAACACCATATTTCTATTGATTCACATGCACCAACCGATAACCCTATACTTCACTTACAGACAAACGAAGTATTGTCTCATGCGGCAAAATAACACGTGAATGTTCTACATTTTCCTTCTTCATCAGCTTCGTCAGCAAGCGCATTGCAACCGCACCAATGTCATACATTGGCTGAGCTACTGTTGTCAATTGCGGACGAACCATAGACGCCATACGGATATTATCAACACTGATGACAGAGAAGTCATCTGGCACCTTCAAGCCAGCATCTTGAATGCAGTGGATTGCACCGATAGCCATCTCATCCGTTGCGGCAAAGATTGCCGTCGGACGCTTCTTCAAGCCCAGGAAGTACTTCATCGCCTCTACGCCGGACTCATAGCGGTAGTTACCGATTCGAACCAAGTCCTCCTTGTATTCGATGCCCGCGCCTTCCAATGCACGCTTATATCCTTGGAAACGAGCAAAGCCGTTCGCAGGATCTTGAAGCGTACCGCTGATCATCGCAATATCGCGATGTCCATGGCGAATAAGCGTATTTACGGCATCAAATGCTGCTGCCTCGTGATCGATATCAACCGATGGGATAATGCCATGCTCATCTGTAGTTGCACAGAGAACAATCGGCACCGAAGCGGTACGGAATGCTTGGACATGATCCTCCGTAACAACTCCGCCCATGAACAACAGTCCGTCAACCTGCTTCTCCAGCAGCGTATTAATAACCCGAATTTCTTTCTCCTTCTTCTTGTCCGCATTGCACAGAATGATATTGTAATGATACATATTGGCAATATCCTCAATACCGCGCGCTACTTCGGCAAAGATAGAATTCGAAATATCAGGAATGACAACCCCAACGGTTGTCGTCTTCTTACTCGCAAGTCCGCGTGCAACCGCATTCGGGCGATAACCTAAACGTTCAATCGCTTCGTATACCTTTTTACGCGTTTGCGGCTTCACGTTCGGGTTATTATTGACAACCCGGGAAACGGTGGCCATCGAGACGCCCGCTTCTCTTGCTACATCATAAATAGTTACCGTCACGATCCTTCTCTCCAATTAACGATAAATTTGTTGCGACCATTGATATTATGTTAATGATACGCTATTTTCAGAAAATTCGCAATGTCACGAGCAAATCCGCTACCGCTTGCCATTATTTACCGTTTATTGCCCTAGGACGCTCTCCAGCTTGTCGTATCGTATCGCATGATGCGATTCATTCCATGCTGGCTCCCCATCCCGCAATACGATGACCTGAGGGGATTCATGCTTAATGCCGAGCATATCCGTACACGCGAGCGAGACATCACGATTTTCCACAACCAGTATTCGGCCTATAGCAATCCCTTGCGGCTCGAAATCCTCAGCTACCTTCACCATCTCTTCATCCGCATGTGCGCTGATTGGACAGCGTGTGCTATGCTTGAATAGAACAACTGTCTGCTCCTTCGACCGTTCAATTAGTGATTCCAATGCTTCCATCGTCGTTACTGCTTCCATCGTAGTGCCTCCTATGCTTCGATATATATTGCTGTCATGTATGAGAAGATCATTCATATTCAAAGCAATGATCTATGAAAATGCGCTTTAACTTATTTTAACCCGATATGACTCAAAACTAAAACCGGAAATCTGCTTTAATCTACATTGCAGCTCATCCATCCATAACTTGTCATTGCATGTTCGAGCAAATAAATACAAGTCAAGCAATTGATTGACACGCTCTGCAATGCGGCATTCCAATCGAGACAGCATATCATCGCTTTCTTCTTCATCCAGCAAGGATACGATGACACTGGCCAACTCATTCTGCTCATCAAAGGACACATGCAGAGGAGCTTTCCCAAGTGCAAGTGGGTTCTCAGCAATCATATCCATGCGGCTGTGTATGAGAGCGGCTACATCTTTTTGACAAAAGTAAGCAGTTCCGAACGCCCACAACTCACACAAGTCACCACCGGAACGCGGTGGATATGAATTGTACGCGCATGTACAACGGTACGAACGGTAATATCCATGTAATGATCACAAATGCATCTTGTATACATATCATTCACCCCTGAACATACAAGGTAGTCTTACCATATCTCTAGATGAACCTTATGACTTCTTGCTGCAAATTTGTGCAGATTTCTGTATTTCGATTTTGGGTTATCCTATATATTCGACTACGCTCCACAATCTCCTTCCATGCTTGGATATGTATTTTTTTACACTTTTAACAGCGGATCGATTGTCGTTTTTCTTTTTTTCAATGAGGAATATCACGTTGCCAAGGCAAATCGTACATGCCCATGTATGCTTTTTGCAGGCAATATGGTTAAATAATAGATAGACAATACGCGTCATCCTGTTGTCTATGATCGTAGGTCATAACGGCAAAAGAGACAATGGACATTGTATGGGAAAAATCCCAATTCCCTGAGAGAACTGCAAGAAATAGGAGAGGCTCCGTGAAAAGCTCTGCTATAACCATACGAAGGAGGGACAACATTCATGCGTTTAAGTGGCAAGCGAATTGTTGCATTTGTAGATGAAGAATTTGAAGATTTAGAATTGTGGTATCCGGTACACCGTGTGCGCGAAGAAGGCGCTGAAGTGCATCTGGTAGGTCTAGAGCGCGGCAAGACCTACATTGGCAAATATGGTGTTCCTGCAACCTCAGACTATGCTTATGCAGATATTGATACAACTCAATATGATGGCGTACTTGTCCCTGGCGGATGGGCACCGGATAAGATCCGTCGCTACGCTGACGCCCTTCGCATAGTGAAGGAAATGGATGAAGCCGGCAAACCTGTAGGACAAATCTGTCACGCTGGCTGGGTGCTTATCTCTGCAAAAATCTTGAACGGCCGCACAGTGACATCAACACCGGGAATTCGCGACGACATGGAAAATGCAGGCGCTACATGGCTTGACGAAGAAGTTGTCGTAGACGGCAACCTCGTATCAGCACGAAGACCGCCTGACTTGCCTGCCTACGGCAAAGCTTTCTGCGACAAGCTTGCAGAGAAGTAAATGGATATCCCGCTTCATGCGAAAAAGGCATGCCTTAGTTTCGGTACTAAGGCATGCCTTTTTGTATATGGTATTTCTCCTTGAAAGGATCTCCTATTAACGCTGTTCAAGCACCATCTCAATCTCTTCTTTCGTTCCGGACTCGAACACACTATCTGCAATACGCTTGCACTGCTCCACCGTCGAACGGCGAACTGCCGCCTTCACACGTGGAATGGAGCGTGAGGACATACTTAGTTTATTCACGCCAAGTGCAAGCCAAATCGGAACCGCCCGCGGATCCCCTGCCATTTCACCGCATACACCGACCATAATGCCTGCCTGCTTCGCCGCCTGAACCGTATACCGAATCAAACGCAGCACCGCTGGATGGAAAGGATCATACATATGCGCAATCTGCTCGTTCATCCGATCCACGGCTAGTGTATACTGAACCAAGTCATTCGTTCCGATACTGAAGAAGTCAACTTCCTTCGCCAGCTGATCGGCAATCATCGCAGCGGCAGGAACCTCAATCATAATGCCTACCGGCAGCTCTTCATTGAATGGAAGTCCTTCTTCCGCAGCTCTGCCTTGGCCTGTTCCAATATGGACTTAGCCGCTTGCACCTCATTCACCGATGTAATCATCGGGAACATAACCATGATCGGGCCATGTGCGCTTGCCCGCAAGATCGCCCGCAGCTGCGTCTTGAAC
>NZ_JMDX01000175.1:0-13035 GCF_000935845.1 Paenibacillus sp. E194 | reverse complement strand
AACTGTACGTATCAGGTGCTGATATAGACTGGTCGTCATTGCATCCCGACGGATCTGGCATGATCGTCCCTTTGCCAGCATATCCGTTCGAGCAGATTTCCCATTGGATTCAAGAATAGTAGAGAGGAGAAGTGAAGATGAACAAGGAAGAAATCGTGGGCTTTATGAAAGCAGAAATTGCAACGTTTCTTAATGAGGAACCAGAAGAGATTGATGAGGATATGAACTTCATGAAGATCGGCGTGTCCTCCGTTCAAGCTCTCAAAATTGTGAACAGGCTACGCAGAAAACTGGAAATCAATATTAATCCGGTGGCATTGTTTGAATTCAAGACAATTTCGGAATTCGCTGGGCATTTGAGTGAATGCGTAGAAGAAAAGGTGTAGCTATGAAGAACATTCAGGAAATGGAACCAACACAGGCGAATTCACAGGCAGCGATTGTGGAAGAGGCTCGTACATTTGTTGATAAAGAAGTGCGTCCACTTGTGCGAAATATGGAAGATGAGGGTACAATGCCGCGTGAGCTGATTGACAAAATGGCGCAAAAAGGCTATCTGGCGGCATCTTTACCTGTCTCCTATGGCGGGCTTGGCCTCGATCCGATCCATTATGGCTTGTTTACAGAAGCGTTCGGAAAGGCTTCTGTAGCAGCGCGCAGCTTGATAACCGTTCATACCTCGCTAGTGTCTGAGACATTGCTTCGATTCGGGACGAAGGAGCAGTTAGAAACCTGGCTGCCACGGCTGGCACGAGGAGAACAGATTGCATGCTTCGGATTAACCGAACCGGACGTTGGATCAGATGCCAAGAATAGCAAGACATCATGGCATGAGGAAGACGATTATTACGTGATTAATGGTGTGAAAAAGTGGATTACGTTTGGAGATATCGCGGATGTATTCTTTATTGTTGCAGCGAATCAGGGGAAGAGCTCAGTATTTCTCGTGGGGAGAGATTATGAGGGTGTTGAAACAAAAGCAATTGAAGGACTAATGGCATCACGTTCAACCCATCTGGCTGAGATTCATCTGCGAGATGTTAAGGTGCCGAAATCACATGTAATAGGGAAGCTTAACTTCGGCTTCGAATATGTTGTCTCGACGGCACTGGATAACGGCCGATACAGTATCGCGTGGGCTGGTGTTGGCATTGCGCAAGAAGGCGTGGATGCAATGGTATCCTATTCCCGAACCCGCTCGCAGTTCGATCAGAAGCTGAGCAGCTTCCAACTAATTCGCGGGATGATCGCAGATTCGGTAACGAAGGTACACGCTGCAAGAGCATTATGTTTGCGAGCAGGAGAAATGCGGCTTGCGAAGGAAGAGGAGGCTACGATTGAAACGACAATTGCGAAGTATTTTGCATCCAAGGTAGCGGTGGAGGTCGCAAGCGATGCTCTGCAAGTACATGGGGCCAATGGCTTCAGTAATCAATATCCGGTAGAGAGGTTGTACCGGGAAGCAAAGGTGTTGGAGATTATCGAGGGATCCTCCCAGATGCAGCAAGAAATGATTTCGTATTACGGTCTACGGCATTATTTCAAGCGAGGTTACTCGATATGAAGCTTGCCGCAGCATTTCCTGGACAAGGCAGTCAATACAGCGGGATGTGCCGCTCATTGATGGAGGAGTTCCCGATCGTACAGGAGGTATTTGAAGAGGCGAGTGATGTATTGAACTTGGATTTGCAAGACCTTCTGTTGAATGGAAGCTTGGAAGAGCTGTCACTTTCCGAAATTGCTCAGCCCACAGTCGTGACCGCAAGTTATGCACTGTATCGAGTGTGGGAGAAACAGATCGGACTTCTACCATTCGGAGCTGTAGGGCATAGTCTTGGCGAGCTTTCGGCGCTTATTGCGGCAGGAGCCTTGCCCTTCTCGGACGGTGTCCGTTTGGCAAGAGAAAGGGGAAGACTGATGCATCGCGCGCTGCAAGAGAAGAAGGGAAGAGCGGGAATTGTTGTAGATATAGATGTAGACACGCTTACAGATATCATCGAGAGCGTTCGTTCACATGATTATGTCACAATTTCCGGTTACAATTCTCCCAGTCAGTTCATCATTGCAGGGCATCAGACGGCACTTCTGAAGGTGGAGGTCGATGTGGTCGAAGCGGGGGGAGAATTTATTCCATTCCGCATGATGCCTATGAAGGCAGATGCGCCTTACCATAGTGCATTAATGGACTATTTGAAGCCTGAGTTCGAAGCTTGCTTGCACCACGTGACATTCAGCCCTACCAAATTCGATGTATGGTCGACAGTGACAGGTAAACTTATCGAGCCTGCAGACAACTTAGCAGCGATTCTTGCCCATCAGTTGATTACACCGGTGCATTGGACTCAAGTGCTCGAAGCGATGCATGATGCTGGAGCTGACTTATTTGTGGATATTGGACCGAATCAAATCACCCGTAATTTGATTCGGGAAAATACGAGGCTTCCTCAATCTTTATCATTTGATGATCAGGCGGATCGAGAACAACTGTCTCAACTACTTATTCACGCTTGACCCGATTTTGATACCATACGCAGCGATCCTATCTGATACGAAGCTGCCATGAAGGAATCTACTGGATGTGGGGTGTTGGTAGGTTCGCTGGATAGTAGAGACCATAAAGGAGGGATAGCGCAATTGATTACGCGACAGAACACAATGGAGCTTTACAACCGGAGAGTGAAAGAACTGCTGCCCGGAGGCGTGCATTATAATTTCCATCTTCCGTGGGAGGAAACCCCAATTCACTTCGTCAAAGCCGAAGGCAGTCGGGTATGGGACATGAACGGCAACGAGTATCTTGACCTATATGCTAGATTCGGTGCGCTGATCGTTGGCCATGGGAATCGAGAATACAATGAGAGCCTGAAGGAGACAATCGATCGGGTTCTCTCGGTTAGCCACTGTGATATGGATGCAGAAGCGCTTGAGTTGATTGCGAAGTATATCCCTTCGGCTGAGATGATCCGTTTTGGCTTGTCAGGTACGGAAATCGTACAGAATGCATTACGGCTAGCAAGGGCATGGACAGGCAAAAACCGCTTCGTCCGATTTGAAGGCCATTATCATGGCAATGCAGACAACATTATGGGTGGGAGAGCGCCGCGCAGCGGGGAGCCAATCCCTTCCGATTTCAGAGGAGACCTCAAAGGAACGGCAGGCCGCGCAGCCGATTCGCTTGAGAGCCAATCCTACTTGCTGCCATGGAATGATGAAGCGGCACTAGAAGAACTGCTGCGGAAGAAAGGCCATGAAGTTGCTGCTGTCATCACGGAGCCGGTATGCGTGAATGGGGGAAGCGTTATGCCCGCACCGGGTTATCTGAAGAAAATGCGGGCGTTATGTGATGAATATGAGGTTGTACTTATTTTCGATGAGATAATAACCGGACTTCGTATGGGTTTAGGCGGCGCTCAAGAGAAATTCGATGTACGTCCTGACCTGACAACACTTGGCAAGGCAATTGCGGGAGGCGGCGTACCTGTATCTGCACTAGTTGGCAAGAAGGAGATTATGCAGCTTCTGGTCGACAAAAAAGTAATTCATGCTGGAACTTTCAACGGGTACCCGCTTGGAACGGCAGCTGTCAAAACAACTCTGGAAATATTGAGTCGCAATCATGGACTGGCAATGACAGAAATGAATGAAAAGATGTGTGAGATGCAGCAGATTATCCAGCAGGAAGCGGATGCTATAGGGCTTCCACTCGTCATCCAAGGTCCTCCAGCTTGTTCAGCCTATCATTGCTGCTCTTCGGTACTGACAAGTCCTTCGGACTATGACTTTGAGATTATGTCGCTGGACATTATTTTGAACCATAATCTTTCGAAGAATGGCATACTCGTTTCGACGATGTCGAGACTGTATCCGAACATTTCCCTGACGGCAGAGGATGTGGAATGGTTCCGAGCTAGGGTAGGCAAGGCTTTGGCGGAAACGAAGGAAACATACGATGAAATTTACTAATCATTTTCTGAAGTGGCAGCCTAGCATGATAGAGGAGGGAAGAGAAGATGTCGAACCAAACAGTTGCGATCGTGGGTGCAGGTGTCATGGGCTGTGCAACTGCACTGGATTTAGCAAGACACGGCTATGAGGTGCTCTTAAAGGATATTTCGTCTGATGCGCTGCACCGAGCGAAGCATGTGATCAAACAAGAATATCGAGCTGCCGGCATGATTCGCAACGAATATTTGTCCGTTGATCTCAACACAATCTATCAACGAATTTCCATTCAAGAAGATTATGCAAATTTCGAACGAGCAGATGTGATTGTTGAAAATGTTAGTGAGGATTTGGAGAAAAAAACAGCTGTATACGCTGAACTGGCTGAGGTATGCAGCAGCAAAGCGCTATTTGCACTTAACACCAGCTGTATATCAATTACCAAATTAGCGTCTCATTTGCCTGATCCGTCGAGAGTGATTGGGGTGCACTTCATGAACCCTGTACCTTTGAAAGAGATGGTTGAAGTCATTCGAGGCTATCATACTTCGAAAGAAACGGAAGATGAAATGGTAGCCTTCTTGAGAACAGTTGGAAAGAAACCAGTTGTCATTGACGACTTGCCTGGATTCGTCTCGAATCGCTTATCACATCTGTTTATGAATGAAGCGGCCTATCTCGTACAAGATGGAATAGCGACCGCGAAGCAAGTGGATCAAATTATGAAGCAAGGCTTCCATCATAAGATGGGGCCGCTGGAAACGGCTGACTTAATAGGATTGGATACGGTTGTTCATTCGCTAGAGGTTCTATACGACAGCTATCAAGATCCCAAGTATAGATGCTGCCCATTGTTGAAGAAGATGGTTGATGCTGGCCTATGGGGACGCAAAAGTGGAAGAGGGTTCTATGACTATTCCGATGGGGGATACGTATGAGCGAAAAAAAAGAGTATAAATGCGTCGTGTGGGATTTGGACAATACACTATGGGATGGGGTGCTGATGGAGTCATCCAGCGTCCAACTTAAGCAAGGCATTCGGGAGATTATCGAGACACTTGATAGCCGCGGAATTCTTCAATCGATTGCCAGCAAGAACGACTATGACTTGGCCATGTCCAAGCTGAAAGAGTTTGGATTGGATGAATACTTCCTGTATCCGGAAATCCATTGGAACGCCAAATCATATTCACTCGCAGAAATTCAGAAAAATATCAATATCGGTATAGACACGATCTTGTTTATTGATGATCAACCCTTTGAATTGGAAGAAGTACAAAACGTCCATGAGAGCGTTCACTGCATCAATGCGGATCAATATCTCACCCTGTTATCTCATCCATCTCTGAACCCTCGATTCATAACGGTTGATTCTGCACGAAGACGCAAATTGTATCAGGCTGATTATCAGCGGAAGCTGGCAGAAAGTGAATATCAGGGGCCCTCTGAGGCATTTCTTGCAACGTTGTCTATGAAGTTTACGATCTATCCTGCACAGGAAGAGGATTTGAAGCGAGCTGAGGAGCTGACGGTTCGAACGAACCAATTGAACGCTACGGGAAGAACGTTCAGCTATGAAGAATTGGACGAGTTGCGGCAATCTCCGCACCATCGGCTGCTAGTCTGTCAATTAGAAGACAAGTATGGAGACTACGGTAAGATTGGACTAGCCTTAATCCATACACAAGAAACTCATTGGAAGCTGGAGATGCTGCTCATGTCCTGTCGAGTCGTATCTCGAGGCGTAGGAACGGTGCTGCTCAGTTACATTTTACAAGAGGCTCGCAAACAGAACACCTCACTGCTGGCCGATTTTCGCGAAACAGGACGCAACAGGATGATGTATGTCAGTTATCGCTTTGCAGGATTTCGTGAAAAATCATCGGATGGACAGGGCAACTATGTGCTGGAACATGATTTAGACAATATTCAAGACTTCCCACCTTATATCGAAGTCCAATTGCCAAATGTTGAAGGAGGATACTATGAACTATCAAAATGAAATCAGAAACTTCATTCATCAAAACATGCTCATTAGCGAAGATGACATTGATTTTTCGGATGATGACAATTATTTCAAACTCGGGTTTGTGAATTCGTTGTTCGGGATGAAGCTTGTGAATTTTGTCGAGCAGAAGTTCGGGATCGAAGTTGAAAATGAGGATATGGATTTGAAAAATTTCAGCACGGTCAATAGTTTGCTGGCCTTGATCCATAAGAAAATTAATGTGTAAGTAAGACCCAGCACCAAACCAATACGACGTGGAGGTTGAAAAGATGAGTAATCATAACAAGTATCTTTATATGTATTTGGCTATCTCGTTTGGCGCTTGTTGGGGGATTGGGCTTGCCTATATGTTGTTCGGAGACATCCTTGTTCCGATTACAGGACCGCTGACACTTCTCCATCCGCTGACCATCATTGCGCTGTACTCGCCTTCTATTGCCGGATTGATTGCGTATTATGCAATGGGCGGATCAAAGGCAGTGAAGGGTGTGTTTTCCAAGCTGATTCCTAGAAAACAAGATTTGTTCTGGTTTCCGGTATTGCTGGGTGTAGTCATTTTATTCGTATTGACAATGCACTACGGCTCCAAGTTCTTCGGCATTCCTCTTCCGCAAATGACTTACAGCATTCCCGACATGTTTCTAATCGGTTTATGGAATCTGATTGAGGAAACGGGACTTATCGGTGGAATCTTTGGCTGGATCGGCTTTTTACTTCCTTTTCTTCAGGGCAAATTCAAAAACAATGTTACCAGTTCGCTGCTCACTGGACTCATTTTCGGACTATGGGTGCTGCCAGGCTACGTGATCTCTTCCTATGAAACTAGCACCTCCTATTTTCTCTACGTCATTCAGCTTATGTTCTTCATTTGGTTCCAAAGCTACGTGTTCAATGCAACAAGAGGCACTCTGCTGTTCTATCTATTCACGTTCTGGCTGACTGCAACAGGAAGCCGGCTTCAGTTTTATTACTTCAATGCGCAAGTACAGATTTTGCAAGTGAGCTTCTTCTTAATCGCAGCGATCATTATGCACTTCATCTATAACAAGCAGAAAGAAAAGAACAACTATGAACTACAAATGTCTCCACAATTCATTCAAGCATAACGGTCTATTCATCGTTTCCAGATAATCAAGGATGCTCATTCGTCTTCCAACATGAGGGTACTTACAGCACGTTGACTAATGAGCATCTTTTGGTTGGAGCAGAAGGAGTGAGGGAAATCTGATGTTGATGAAGATGCTTCGTCAAGACGTTGCGAAAAATAGGATGATTACGGCGGCTTTGTTTGTTTTTATTTTCATATCGGCTCTGCTTGTAGCGAGCGGCACGAATATGATTATCGACTTATCGAATTCACTTGCCAACTTATTTACGAAGTCCAGCGTACCTCATTTTGTGCAGATGCATACAGGGGAGATCAACAAGAAAGAAATTGAACGCTGGGCAGCCAATAATTCGTTAATTAAACAGAAACAAATTGTTGAGATGATTAATATCGACGGATCCAATTTGTATATGGCGAGCCCGCATAGCGAGAAGAACAGTGTCATGGACATTGACTTCGTGACGCAAAACCGAGACTTTGATTGGCTGCTTAATCTGAGCAATGAGATCTTACAGGTTGCGAAGGGTGAAATTGCTGTACCCGTATATTACATGCAGCGTGATCAACTGCATATTGGGGACAAAATCAAAATAGTGAAACAGGATCTGGATATGGAGTTGACAATTGTAGACTTCGTACGGGATCCTCAGATGAATCCATCTATCATCCATTCCAAGCGCTTCGTCGTGAATGAAGCGGATTACAATCGATTGAAGAATTACTTTGGTGAAGTCGAGTACTTAATCGAGTTCCAACTGAACGACAGCAGCAAGCTCTCAGCGTTCAGCAACGAATACCAGGCTTCTGCACTCCCGAAAAAAGGCCCGACTTTGGAATATCATTTGTTTTGGACATTGAACGCCGTTACTGACGGTTTAATTATAGCGGTTATCATTATCGTCAGCTTATTATTGAATATTATCGCGATTCTATGTATCCGATTTACGATTCTAGCTTCGATCGAAGAAGATTATCGAGAAATCGGCGTCATGAAAGCGATTGGACTCCCACAGCCTTACATTAAGAAAATATACTTGACCAAATATATCGTAATGGCAGGATTGGCATCGGCTATTGGTTTTATTGCGTCCTTATTTCTTAACGAATTGTTCGCCACTAATATGATGCTTTATATGGGCACAGCACCGAAAAGTACAATTCAGCATGTTATTCCCTTCCTAGCTGTAATCGCAATCTTCACTATCGTTGTCGTGTTCTGCAAGTGGATACTTCGTAGATTCAACAACATATCGGTGGTAGGGGCTCTTCGTTCCGGAAGTATGGGAGAGATACGCTCGAACAGAGGCTTCTTGTCTGTCCACAAGACAAAGTGGTGGAACTTACATTTTTTCCTCGGATTTCGCGATATATTTCAGCGTTTCAAGTTGTTCCGATTGCTGTTAATCGTGTTTATCGTTGCTTCCTTCATCATTATTGTGCCAATCAATTTCTTACATACCATTCAATCTCCAGGCTTTATTACATACATGGGAATCGGTCGAAGTGATATTCGAATCGATTTGCGGCAATCGGATGATATGGTGCGGAAGTATGAGAGCATGCTTCGTTATCTGCAACAAGATAAGGATGTGAAGCGCTTTTCTCCGCTCATTACTTGCCAATTTAAGATGATAGATAGTGACGGTCTAGAAGATAACATCAATGTAGAACTCGGAGACTTCTCCATATTCCCATTGGAGTACGTAACGGGTGCGGCTCCTAAGAATGGCAATGAAATTGCTCTGTCCTATCTGAACGGCAAGGAATTGAAGGCAGGAGTAGGCGATAAGCTTCGCTTCATTGTGAATGGAGCAGAAAAAGAATTGGCCGTCAGTGGCATTTATCAAGATGTGACAAACGGAGGACGTACAGCTAAAGCCTTGCTGCCTTATGACCCACAGACCATGTTATGGTACGCCGTAAGCCTCGATGTGCAGCCGAACGTTAGTATTTCCCAGAAAATTGATGAATACACAAAGGCTTTCTATCCGGCGCGTGTAACTGATTTGGAAGGTTATTTGCATCAAACGCTGGGTACAACGATTGACCAATTGAAGCTGGTCACGCGCGTTGCGATTGTAATCGCTTTAAGTGTGTCGATCCTCATTACGGCTCTGTTCCTGCGGATGCTGATTGCGAAGGACTATTCCCAGATTGCAATTATGAAGAGCATCGGCTTCTCTCTAAAACATATTCGAGTGCAGTATATGACTCGCTCTTTGCTCGTACTCGTCATTGGAATTCTAGTCGGTACGGTGATTTCCAACACGGTAGGGCAAATGATTGTCAGTGTCTTGTTGTCATTTATGGGTGCGTCCCATATCGATTTTGTGATTGACCCTGTACAGGCGTATTTTTTATGTCCGCTGCTTCTGCTTGTTGCAGTCACGATCACGACGTTCATTTGTACACGCTCCATTAAGAAGTACAGCATCATTGAGATGAATAGCGACTAGGGAGGGATTACGATGACATATATGATAGAGTCGAAAGAGCTGAGCAAGACGTATGTAATCGGCAAGAAGAATGAGCAGCATGTGCTGAAGCAGGTCAGCTTGAACATTCAAAAAGGGGAATTCGTATCGGTCATGGGCCCTTCGGGTTCAGGAAAATCGACGTTACTGTACAATGTTAGCGGCATGGACAGACCGACAAGCGGGAGTGTGATGCTGAATGGGAAAGAGATTACTTCGCTTTCTGAAGCGGAATTGTCTCATTTGCGTCTCAGCAAGATGGGCTTCATTTTTCAACAGATTCATTTGCTCAAAAACTTGAACATTATGGATAACATCGTGTTGTCTGCATATGTCGCAAAGCAGCAAAACCGAAGTGCTGTGAATAAGACAGCTTTGGAATTGATGAAAAAGACGGGGATCGCCGAGCTAGCGGATCAGGATATTACGCAGGCATCAGGCGGACAACTGCAGCGTGTGGCGATTTGCAGAGCACTCATTAACAATCCCGACATCGTTTTTGGTGATGAGCCGACAGGAGCACTGAATTCGAGATCTGCTGGTGAAATCATGGATATTCTTGCTGCAATTAATGAGTCCGGCACGACGATTTTACTAGTAACCCATGACAGTAAGGTAGCTGCTAAGACAGAGCGTGTGCTATTCATGCTCGACGGTAATCTTGTTGGCGAATACCAGCTAGGCAAATATAATAGAGACAAGGATGACATAAAAGCACGGGAAGAGCATCTGGCTAGCTGGTTACTGAAAATGGGCTTCTAAATGTCGTTCAATATGTCGGTCAAAAGGTGATGAACATAACGAAAATAGCAGCATTTCACTTACCGGAACACATTTCGCCTGCGGAGTATGATGAATTCATGAGCAAGGTTGCACCGCAGCGAAGAGATCGAATTAGAAAATTTAAGTTTGTTGAAGATGCGTACCGCTCTCTGTTTGGAGAAGCTTTGGTTAGAGCAGTGTTGTGTAAGGATTACGGATATACGAATGCAGACATACATTTTGAACACAATGAGTTCGGCAAGCCACGTGTAGTAGGAGATAGCGACTTTTCCTTCAACATTTCTCATTCAGGCTGCTGGGTGATGATGATATGGGGGCAAGGAGTGCTTGGCATTGATGTGGAGCAAATAAAGCCGATTGACTTGTCGATTGCGCGCCGTTTTTTCTCGATGGAAGAAACGGATGCTCTTATGCAAAAAGATGACGGGGAGAAGATAGACTACTTCTATACATTATGGACATTGAAAGAAAGCTATATCAAGGCAGTCGGAAAGGGTTTATCTATTCCGCTGGATTCCTTCTCGATCGTTGACAATGGTGCAGGGACATTCGAATTGAAGCCGGATAAGGAATCGGTACGCTTCTATACGTTCGAGCTGGAACATGGTTATAAAGCGGCAGCCTGTATAGAAGGACATGAGCAGCATGAACGATCGCCATCTATCTCATATGTAACCATGGATGATATGCAGCAGTGGATTCGATGAGTAATTGGAAGAGAGGAAGAGTTGAAAAGCCGTCCCCAAGTTCGATGGAGAACGTGGAGTGACGGCTCTTTGTTATGGTTTATCGTTTATAGATTTGACGATAGCGAGCAGGTGTAAGTTGCTCAAATTTCTTGAATGATTTAATGAAGTAGCTCGGTTCACTGAAGCCAAGCTCATTGCTAATTTCCGAAATAGACAGATCGGTAGTCTCCAAGATTTGTTTGGCCCACTCGATTTTGAGATGCGGAATGAACACCGAGAAGTTTTCTCCTGTTTCTTTCGTAAAAATACGACTGAAATAGCTGGGACTGACATGGCAGAGTGCAGCCATATCCGTCAGCTTTACGTTCTCGCTCTTGTGTGTATAAATATAATCGAATGCAGGCTGAAGCATCGAGTTGGAGGCAAGCTTTTGCTGATTTTTCATCTTGCTAATTTGATTGTCGATCAGCGTGTTATCCAGTTCTGCCTTGAATGTTTGAATGCTGCGATAGCTATGGTCTGCTAAAAACTCGGAGGCAGTCTTCTCACTATGAAGCGCCTGCCGATACATTTCAATGGTTGTATTTTTGGAAATGGCTTCCTCTACAATATAATTACATAGATGATAGAGCATTTCAGAAATGGTGACAACCTCATCATAGGATAGTTCTGGCAAGGAACTGTATTCCGGATCGAGATTCTTGAACTTCCGATTCGCATCCGCATTAGCGGGTCGGGTTACAATTTGTTCGAGCTCCATCGGATTGTCACGCAGCTTGACTTGTCCGGCCATCACTGCTCCCATGTATTGATTATTCACGATAATCGGAATAGCAATATCGACAATGTTGAAGTGGCACAAATAGATATACGGCTTATTCAGGCGAACAGCCTCCAGACCGCCGCGTGAATCACACTTCTGGCAGTATTGTGACAACGATTCATCTTGCCGTATGGCCTGGCAGAAGCTTTGGCAATGACTATGCGCTGTTACCGGGATGCCCTTATAGTCAGTCGTAATCACGGCCATCTTCGTCACTAAGGATAGCGAGTCTTGCAGCTGCTGCCATTTTTCCATATCGATGATGCTCTCTAAGCTAAAACGGGAACTCACGATGACTCATTCTCCTTTTGTTCGCGTGGCTAAATTATAGCATAATATTCACCCTCAAAAGAAACCGCCATCTTCATATTGTCGGTGGTATAGCGAAACCCTTGTAATATCAAGTGATTAAACCTATTGATGCGTAGGGGGGAGTGAGGTAATGGAGTGGGGAAATAACTTGTGACCATATTTTGACATATCCATAATTTTTACGAACTCATATATTTTTCAAACAATGATGCGATTTGTTCTTTTACGGTTTTTGTGACATGGGTGTAGATGTACCTGATTGCGCAGTTACAGGCAGGACAAGGCGGCAATGGATAAATACGAAGCGGAGTCCAAGGAACTGCGAATGAGTACAGCCTGAAGCTTAAACTAGCACTATTGCAATATTTCTTCTATTTCTGAAGGACTTAAATTCACATGGGCTTCCATGATGATGGATGTGGTGCGTATGAACTGCCTAATATGGAAGAATTTTTCTGTAACGGATAAACAAGTCAACCTTGGAGCGAATGGAGTTCGATGCCGCAGCCGAAAAAGCAGGGAAAAGTTGTCGAAATGCATTTATTCTCGTAGCTATAGAAGAAAAAAATACAAAGAGAAGGATTAGAGTAATCTGTCGTAGTGGCAGGTTATTTTTATATGACGGATTGTCAAGCTAAGTGCGACAGTTCATCCATGAAAGCTTCGTGAGCAGACATCCAACCGAGACATTTACGGGGACGATTATTAATGAGAAAGATAGCCTTGGCCAAATCTTCATCGGTGACCAAAGCAAAATCATGGCCCTTTGGGAAGAATTCTCGAAGAAGACCATTTCCGTTCTCATTAGAGCCTCGCTGCCAGGATGAATACGGATCTGCAAAGTAAACTTTGAGGTTATGAAAGTTCTCAAGGTTCGCATAACAAGCAAACTCTTT
>NZ_JMDX01000174.1:0-13058 GCF_000935845.1 Paenibacillus sp. E194 | reverse complement strand
GGCATAGCGGAACATCTCGTCTGGCATACGGTGTGCGGACACTACCTGTTTCTCATAAGCAACGCCCATCTCCTCCAGCACTTCGCACGCCTTCTTCATCGTATCCCAATCGGACTTGCTTCCCATAATGACGCCTACTACCGGCACAATGCCTTCTTCGTGACTCGCTGTGTTCACCATCGCAATCCCCCGCTTTCGACAATGTCGAACCTGACCACTACTACATAACAAAAAACGCTCAGGAGTTCCCCCCTGAACGTATCATCGACTAAGTATACGGAATGAGCAAACAAGCGGATTTCTTCCGCTCTAGGCAAAATGATCAGGCTCCCATCAAGCCCCGACATCTGTCGGCGACGTGAAAAAGCGAGAACAGTCTTGCCTGTTCGTCATTCCCGTAGTCCAAAAATTTACGGTTCTTGGGTAGAAACTTCCGGCCATATTCCCGGAATTATACGAGAAACAATATTCGTTTATCCATCTTGTGCCTACAGTTTAACAAGGCTTAACATAGCGTGTCAACAATAAAATGCGAATAATAAATAATAAATTAAAGTTAATGTTCGTTTATTGGCGAATTTCGAATTATTAGCATCATTAAATATTCACAATCCTTGATTAATTCCGACCTATGATTGGATTTATGATTAATTTAATGATTAGTTCAATGATTCAATTGATAATTCAATTTAAAATTCGTATATCATTCAACTTAAAAAACCAACAGCAGGATACACTCCTACTGTTGGCTTCTCTCTCGTTTACTTATTTATACTTTGCTTTCAAATTTGCTATCATTTACTGATGCTTACACTTATGCTTTCACCTATGTTTCCATATGCTAACAATGATACTCACTCACATTTATACGTTCACATTCAACTTCACTTTTCGCCTTACTTTTCCTATTTCGAGATCAACATGATCATATACCTCTTGCTTGCCTACTTGCCTCTACAAGATCATGTACGACCGACAGGCCAATCCATTACTTAATAACCAATACCGGTACCTTCGCATGCTGCACAACATGATGACTGACGCTGCCAAGCACGAATTCCTTCAACCCGCTCAAGCCGCGGCTTCCAATAATCACAAGATCTGCATTGAACTCATCTGCCTCATCAATAATGGCTTGACCAGGAGGGCCTTGCTGAAGGACAACCGTCGCTCGTTCGCCAAGCGCTGCAACCTTGCCCTCTGCTTCCTGCTGTAAACGCTCTGCGTATTCGTACAGCTCCTCGTTTGTCTCCGCTGAAGCAGTAGCATAAGCCGTACCAACAAAATATTGCGGGAACTGAAATACATGCACGACGCGTACCTGAGACTGCTCGCTTGCTTCCGCGAGTCCTACCGCGTGCTGTAAAGCCTTGCGGGACGGTTCCGATCCATCATATGCGACAAGAATGCGTTGAAATTTCATAACTCCCACCACACTTCCCCATAATTTACTAGTGCTGTGCTTATTATTTAACCAAACCGCAGCAAAATAAAACCAAACACAAAAATATTCACCAGCAATATAAACGGCACGCCTGCTGTAAAGGTAACATGCTGTGTCTTATGGCGCTTGTTATACATCGCTGTCAACACGCCCAGCGCACCGCCAAGCCAAGCTGACAAGAACAGCTTCCGCTCCGGAATACGGCGGCGATGCCTCTGTGCCCGCTGCTTATCCACAACCATCATTTGATATCCAACTACATTTATGATGAGTAAATAAATGAATACGATCCAAGTCCAATCTTTCATCCTATGTAACAGCCCCTTTCTCTCCCTATTATACAATGAGGCTATTCCAAAAGTATCGTGATTGGTCGCATTCACCGGCTCAGATTCCATACTCAGACGTTCTTTTTACCCGGGTACAGGCAACATTCGCGGATCCTAATGTGCTTCTGCTTCATTCACGCAACATAACCGTTCACGATACCGTTAATGAGTACGAAGGAGTTGAGGCTGCCATATGCAAAAGCTACTTGCCATTTTCACTATCTCATGCATGATGCTTATACTGACTGCTTGCTGCACGAGTGAACAAACGGAAACGAGCGCAAGCTGGCCCTACAACAATATGATCATCTTCCACGGGAATCGATATGTTGGCAGTGATGATCAGGTTCAACAGATCGACAAACTGCTGGGAGAAATCCAATCATCCTCAAATCGGGAGGAAGACTCAAGTGGAGATAGCTTCTCTAACACTTACCCCGTAGGAACAAAGCTGTATAAAATAAAAGGAATTAATGAAGAAACAGCTATCGCTGTTGAGGTGAAGAAGAACCTCTATATTAAGGCTGCAAGGAAAGAGAATTAACAAAGTCTGGTACTGTCGCATCCTAGTCAACTTAGTTCGATAATTAGTTCATTATTTGGTTCCATATTTAATTAAAATTATTGTTCAATGTTTAGTTCAATGTTTAGTTCGTTACACCTTTCAAGTTTTCTTTGCTAACGAGCGCCTTGCTTTTCTGATTCTGGTACATCTCCATCTTTCCATCCTGGAGCGTCTGATTCGTTACCTTCATGAAAATCGAGGTATCCTCATTCACGACACGATAGGTTCCATCTTCATTTTGCTTCAAGAACAGAATCGATTGATCACCTTGCTTTAGTGGAGTCGTATCGTCAGACACAACAATGGCCTCCCGGTCGCGTCCGCCCAGCTGTAGTACATTGATCGTACTATTTCTGAGAGATGCGTTTCCTTTGATTACCTCTGATATCTGGAACTCGGATTCCGTCCGGTACGTTTCAGGCGCCCCACTCCCTGACTTGCGAACTCCGTTCTCCTGCACTACCTGTCCTTCTACGATTGCATCAACAGCGTTGGCGAGTGCTGTATAGTCTCTGTACCCATAAGCCCAACTAGCGTCAATATGCACAACGGGAGTCGATGGATTCGCTTGCGATAAAGCGATCGTCCCGTATTTCTTCTTAACCGTGTCCTTATCAGCAGATGTTGGGGATGTATTGGTTCTAGCAAGCGATCCATCAGACCAGAAGGTAAAAGATTTCATGACCGACGGTTCGCTGTCATTATGTGCAAGGCCCAATGCATGCCCTAATTCATGTGTGGCAACTCCCTCCGTAATAGAAGGGGAATATCGACTTTGGGTTGTGTAGTATTCATTTACCCAAGCACGCGTTTTGGAGGCAATCCCATTCGAATATGTAGTGTAGCAAATTCCATCCCAATCATTATCTTTCGTTGGCGATACCTTCTGATTTCCTGCCCGAAAATCATATTTCGTGCCTGTCCCCATTGTAACATTGCCTGTCCCGCTCCACCGACTTGCCCCTGTAGTCCAAATGCCTTTATAGAAGGTATTGGAACCATCATTGTAGAACTGGATAGAGCTTGAGCTGAACTTCCACGGATTTTCAGGAGTCGCTGCCTGGGCAGTTCCCATAAGTGCAAAGACAAGAACCATAGACATAGCCGTACTTAGTAATTTCTTTTTCAACCCTTATTCCTCCCTGTTCATTTTTATACATCATCTTATTTTCCTGTAAAAGATTTCATAGGCGCCGATTCATATATATGTCTCATTCCTGAGAAAATTGCTTTTGCACGAAAATTAATCACGTCATTCAGCGCTTTATCCATGAGTACAGTCAAAAAAAGGCACACCTGCCGCAGCTCATCCGAGCTTGATCAAGTGTGCCTTTTCTTTATTTCCCTTTATTGTGAACAACAACACCAATCGGTGTCTTTAGCGCTGCTTGGCGCTCTGCCTCTGTCATCCAGCCTAAATCCTTCATACGCTTCAATACAACATGCTGACGCTGGAGAGCCAGCTTCATATTCTTCGCTGGGGAGTAGCGCTCAGGTGCCTTAAGCAATCCAACGAGAATCGCTGCTTCTGCCTTGTTAATTGTAGGAATATCGCCATTAACCCGTGTCGTCTTGCCGAAATAATAGCGTGCTGCATTCTCGATTCCGTATTGTCCATGTCCGAAATATACTTTATTCAGGTACATTTCCAAAATCTCTTGTTTGCTAAAATTCCACTCCAGATTGGCCGCTATCGCCATCTCCTTCATTTTGCGGGAAAATGTCTTATCATGCGTTAAGAACAAGTTGCGCGCCAGCTGCATCGTAATCGTACTGCCGCCCTGTGCCTTCTGCTGTTTCGTCACATTAATCCAGACTGACCGTGCCAGCCCGATCGGATCAATGCCGGGATGAAGCTTGAAGCGATGATCCTCAATGGCCATCAGTTCCTGAGGTATAAAGGAAGCCATATGCTCCAGTTGAACCATATGCTGTCCCTTGGCTGTAGTCGCTTCTTGTGCAATCTGCTCACGGAACGTTACGAGCTTGCCTTGATCAATCCAGGCCGTCCCTGTTGCCGCCATCCCTACCCACCCAATAATCGGGGTAAGAATTGCAATGATCAAGCTATATATGACCCAACGCTTCCACTTCATTCGGTGTGGCATATGGGCAGGTTGTGCTATCGTTTCCGTTTGTTCATGTATCATAGTTGGTTCTTTCTTCGTAGGACGATGAGGCTCATCATGTGCCGCACTCGGTACCTTGCGATGTGCTATTGTTTCCTGAGCAGGCAGAGGCATAAATACCGATGCGTGAACCAGATGTCCTTTTCTTTGTTTTTTCATTCGTAACCGCCTCCCCTTCTTATATGTAAGAGCTATTTTTCATTTTGAAACATAACCCTTACGTATAGTGTATACGTTGACCGTATGCCATGACATCGAATTGACTTGCAGCCAGCTTACAATGATGAAAGAAAAAGTGAAAGTAAAGCAGAAAACGCCTTATCTATGAAATAGAAGACGAGTGAGTCACAAAAAATGTTGTTGGTATATTTTCCTTGTTGCAAAACATGCCGAAAGTATGCTAAATTAAGATTCTGTTGAGCAATCAATATGGCGGTCGTGGCGAAGTGGTGAACGCATCGGATTGTGGCTCCGACACTCGAGGGTTCGATTCCCTTCGATCGCCCCATATCATTTTGCCGATGTGGTGGAATTGGCAGACACGCCGCACTCAAAATGCGGTGCCGAGAGGCTTGCCGGTTCGAGTCCGGCCATCGGTATACGACAAAAAGAGTTATCAAATTGCGTTAAGCGATTCGATAACTCTTTTTTTATGCCATTTGGATTTCTCTCTTCCTGGGAAGAGAGTTATTGATCGATCCACTTCATTTTTCCAGCATCATTCTAAGTCCAGAGAACATATAAACTACGTTTTTATCGGCATCCAATGCAACTGACATTTTTGTCTCTTTATTTTGAACGAAACAGAAATCACGCGCTGATTTATCCCATTTCACTTCAAGTCCCTGAATGTCCATATGGAACAATTTTTTGGCAATCGGCGCAGCTATTTCTTTCACTTCTTTTTCTGTTACTGCCGTGTCTGCTTGTTTTCGCGCAACGTCATATACATACTCTGTCTTTCCTGTTTTTGCTTCGACCGCCAGAGTAATATGATCACCTTTGAGCTTCCACATATCACCTTTGGCGCCAGCATAATAACCAAGCTCTGCTTTCTTCACCTCAAATTCCTGATCGAGAGCTGTTTTCACTGCATCTGCTGCCGTTTTGAGTAATTTCGGTTCTAGCTCGTTCTTGTCTACTTGGATAACGGCTGCACCAATATAATTTTTATTCTTTGATTGCCCATGTGGATATTTTATCCAAGAAATCACGAAGTCTTTTCCCTCTAGCAAATAAAGGGTATTGTAAACCTTCCCCTTGTCATATCTCTGAGTGATTTGAACCTCTTTATGAAATGCATAGGCTTTCTTGGCGTACATCCCTTTCAACTTGTTCAGCAGTTCCTTTTGCTCATCCTTGCTCACTTTATCAAGCGTTTGAATCCCCTTAATAGTGATCAGTTCTCCTGTACTTGGCTTAAAATCTACTTTGTATAATTCGTCTGCCGAAGAAACCGTTGCCAGATCAAATGGATGTTTAAAGGCATTCTCGAACTTCAACTTTATCTCTTTCCCTGCAAATTGATTCACGGACTTTTGCAGATTGGCAGCAACCTTTTTATCAACTTGAATACTGCTGCCCGATGTTTGTTCTTGCTGCTTTCCTCCTGCTGCTTCGGCTCCTACAAAGGTCGGGCCCGCAAGTGTAACGAACATACTGGATACGATCATCGTTGCTAAAATTGCTTTTTTTAGATTCATATTATCTTCTCCTTTTTATTAAGGTTTAATCTCTTTCTAAATCCTCCAGAAGCATTCTTACCCCGGAAAACATATAAACTACGTTTTTATCGGCATCCAGCGCCACGGTCATTTTCGTATCTTTCTTTTGATTGAAGATGAAGTCTCTGGAAGCACCGTCCCATTTTACTTCAAGCCCCTGGATGTCCAAATTGAATAACTTCTTTGCAATCGGCGCGACTATCTCTTTCACTTCTTTTTCCGTAATCTCTTTGTTCGTCGTCAATTGTTTTCGCGAAATATCATAAATATATTCGGTCTTCCCTGTTCCATCCAAGGACAGCGTAATATTGCCACCTTTAAGTTTCCATGTACTTTTTTTATTAGTACCTCCAACCCAAGCCTTCGTCACCTCAAAATTGTGGCCTAAAGCTGTTTTTACTGCCCCGGCTGCCTTTTCCATGAGCTTTGGTTCAAGCTCGTTCTTGGCAACTTCGACTTGGGCTGAAACATGAATCTTTGTCGGCCACCCCGGATAATTTTTCATAAGTAAGGCAGAAAATCCTTTCCCGTTTAACGAATACATGCTAAAGGGCGTCTTTGATTCTACATCGTGCAGATCGACATGAACTTCTTTATCAAATGTATAGTCTTTCTTCGCATATAAACCTTTTAGCATTTTAAGGACTTCGTTCAGATCCTCCTTACTGACTTTATCGATGGTTTGATAGCCTCTAATCGTAGTAATTTCTCCTGTTTTCTCCTTGAAGTTCACACTATATTTTCCATCTGCCGACTTAACCTGCACCTGATCGCTTATGGATTGGGAAGTGCCCTGCATATTCAACTTAATTTCTCTGCCTGCGAATTGTTTTACTGCCTTCTCCAGTTTGGCGGCCAGCTTCTGATCGATTTGAATCTTCTTACTATTCGATTGCTGCTGTTCCTGCTGTTGCGCTGCCCCGGCACCCACAGGAATCGGCCCTGCCAAGGTAACCAACATACTGGATACGAGTAAAGATGCTAGAGCTGTACTCTTCCAATTCATACTAAACCCTCCTATGTTCCACCCTACTTTTAAAGTTTTGAACGTTTTTTATTCGTAAAGTGGTGATCGCCTACAATGTATAACAATTTCACTCCTCTCATTTGTGACATTATCTCTACTATTCTGAATGAAGATGGTTTCAAATAAAAAAATCCACCGACGCATAGAAGCCAGTGGATTATTCGATACGGAGTCAAAATATAATGATATGGTTCGTTTGTAGGCGTTTAATGGGGTTTCGCTTCCAAATCGGCTGCATACTTAATGATCCCAGGAGCAGCAGCTCTTCCGACTCGAATGTACACGACCTTTTTATTTGCATCCAATGCCGCTCTCACATTCATGCCATTTTTCTTGGTGAAAGCAAAATCCTTTTCTGTTCCATCCCATTTCACGCTATATCCATTCATGTCGATATTAAATACTTTCTTCACTATTGGGGCGACCGCTTCTCTCGCCTCTTTTTCGGAAATGCCTTTATTTTCGCGTACTTGTTTTCCAAGCTCATTGTAAATACTATTGATTTTCCCTGTATTGGGATCTGCACAAATCGTAACTTTGCCATCATGGAACACCCATGTTATATTGGGTTTATTCTTTGAGATAATTGGCGATAAATCGACGCGAAGCTGAGCAGTCGTCATTTCAAACTTATTTGTAGAAACAGTTTGAGCAGCATCAACAACTGTTTTCAGCAGTTTCGAATCAAGCTCTTTCTTATCAAAGTCAATCGTGATATGACCGATATGTTCTGGTATGCCATCTAATTTGTGTAAGGAAGCGGAGAAACCCTTTCCTTTCAATTCGTACGTCTTCTCCTCTCTAACCTCTGCTTTTGACGTTTTTGAGAGTTTCTCATCCGTAAACTGGTGAATCACCTCAACTTCATTATCAAATGCATACTTCTTTTTTGGATATATCGCTTTCAACCACTTTAATACGTCTTCCTGTTCCTGCTTGCTGATTTGGTCAATAGTAGCGGTTTTGCCGCTTACCGTCCAGATAACCCCTGTATCATAATCAAATTGTAATGAATATTTACCATCTACAGATCGCACTTCTGTTATTTTAGATGCATTCTTATTATTGAAATCGAGCTTACCTACCTTATGCAATTGCACGTCTTCTCCGGCAAATAATTTTACCGCTTGATTCAGCTTTTCCGTCCACTTCGGATCTATTTGAATTGTCCAGCGATCCAATTGCTGCTCTTGCGCAGCCCCTGCTCCTGCAGGAATTGGATCTGCCACGGCAACCAACATACTGGATACAAGCATTGATGCTAGAATTGCTTTTTTGATATTCATTTTATTTCCCCCTATGTATGATTGTATGAATATTTTTCTCTCAAATTACGCTATGCAATTCAATAACTCTTTTCAAACCTTCCCTATTCAGAACCCACTTAACGCTCTGACACCTGATGTTAAGAACACTATGTTCTTATTGGCGTCCAGTGCTACTCTCAATACGGGTTGTTTGTCTTTAATGAAGTAGTAATTTTTAAAGGTGCTGTCCCACTTCACTTCTAAATCCGCAATGTCCATATTGAATAATTCCTTGGCAAGCGGAGCAGCCGCTTCTTTGGCATCCTTTTCCGTAATCCCCTTGTTGGTCGTTACCGCTTTACGTGTTTTATGAAATACGTTAGTGACCTTTCCCTCCTCCATTTCAAGCGAAATGTCCTTATCTTCAAGTGTCCATGTAAAGCGGCTTAGGTTAGAGGATGTAACTTCCAAATCATGATTGAATACCGTTTTTATTGCTTCGATTGCCGTTTCCAACAACTTCGGGTCGAGCTCTTCCTTGGTGAAGTTTATTGTAAACGCACTAACTGCATCTTTCGGCATTTTAGCAGTATTGTCTTTGAAGAAATATACCTCAAAGTCTTTCCCTGTTAACTTATACGACAAACTTACACCTAGCTTTTCTTTATCACCATCATACCCTCGCTGCATAATCACTTCTTTATCAAAGACATATGTTTTATTGGCATATGCCCCTTTCAACACTTTCAGGACTTTCGCCTGATCCTCTTTACTAATTTTATCAATTGTGGCCTTTTCTTCAATCTGCCATATCCGACCACTTCCAACATTAAAGCAGATAGCGTATTTTCCGTCTACGGATTCAACCTTTGCACCATCATGAGAGGATTCTATCTTCTCGCCGACACTCTTCAGCTTAATCTCTTTCCCTGCATATTGTTTGATTGCTTTTTGCAGCTTGGCGGCCAGCTTCTGATCGATTTGAACCTTCTTGTTATCTGTTTGCTTTTGCTCTTGTGCAGCCGCGGCGCCTGCTGGAATCGGGCCTGCCACAGCAACCAACATACTCGATACGATCATAGACGCTAGAATTGCTTTTTTGATATTCATAGTAATCCTCCTATGTATTAATACATGAGTACTCTCTTCATGCCAACATTGAACAATTAGATTCAACTTAATTCGCTTATTGCTCCTACTTGGTTTCCCGCAATCGGTCTATTATTTCTTGCCCCTTGATTTGAAGCTCGGCAACCGCATTGTCCAGCGTTTTCTCTTGGTCAATTAAGGATTTCAGCGCATCCGACAATAACGAATCGAATTCAGCTTGGAACCCTGGTGGAATGCTTTTTTTATCTGACACACCGCTAGCTTCCATTGGCTTCAGGAGGTAAAAAGCCTCCGTTTCCCGTCCTCTAAAATCCTTGAAATAGTCTGATCGCGTAGGCAGCGTATGGTTCATTGCCTTCCCAGCAACCTGCGCCATTTCCGGTCCATTCACGAATTTGACGAATTCCCAAGCTGCCCGCTTGTTCGGAGAATCCACAGATATGGCATAGATCTCCGACAATTTCACGTAAGCCGATTCATCAGGCTTTGCAGGATTAACAGGCGCGGCCGCGATGCCCCAGTCGATCTCCGGTGTCTTCGAGTAGTATGGAATATCCCGTAAGAAGGAAGCAAACCACGGCGGTTGAATCGTCATTGCCGCTTGGCCCATGTAGAACATCTCGTTTGATCGACTATACTGCTTCAAATAGTCTCCGGTATATTCGTATCCATCAAGCTGTTCGCCCTCCTCCACTGGGGGAGGAGCATAGGCTGCATGATTGCGGACGGCATCCGCCGTCATCTTCATTGCTTCCTTCCAACCATCTGAGCCTATCAACAGTTTGCCTGATTTCGCATCAACGAGCTTAAGTGCCGATGCAGCGGCGATATCATACATCAAACTTGCCGGCCCTCTCGTTTGATATAAGCCAAACACTTGCTTCTTTCCTGATTCGACGCTCGAAAATCTCGCTGCCAGGTCAATAAGCTCCTTCCACGTCATTTTCCCATTTGGCGGCTCGATTTGATGCTTCTTGAACAAGTTGCGATTGTAATAGATGACATTCGTTTCGAAAGAAGGAGTGAGCCCGTACAGCTTCCCATTCCCTTTTGCTCGCAGCCTGTCGATAAGACCAGGCATGAATCCGTCCAAATTATATTGATCCTGGCTAATAGCTGGCTCAATGTCATACAGCCTTCCTTCTTGAGCGAAGGCCTCAAACATGCTTTCATTCAAAAACAGCACATCCGGCTTAACTTTATCGAGCAGCTTTTTCTTTTCCTCAGTCAAATTGAATGCCTCGTTTTTTTCGGCTTCGTCGAACAATTCCGCTTCACTGATAATCTCAATATCGATGTCAGGGTTCATCATTTTAAAGAAGTTCCCATAGTCACTATAAAATCGATCTTCATCTTGATAGACGACCCTGATTTTCCCTTTACCGTCTTTTAATGGCGCTAGCTCTGACCGTTCTCCGAAGCAGCCGCTTAAGAGAGACATGATCGTAAGCAGCATAATTACGGTCTTCCCACTCTTTAACACGTTTCTACACTCCCTATTTCCTTTTATCCTTGTTTGCAGATTCTCGCACTTTTAAGAGCAGTTCCTGCGCTTTTACCTCCAACGCGGCAGCTGCTTCATCAACTGACTTCTCGTTCGCAACTACGGCCAACAGCTCCTCACGAAGCGGTTTATAAAATAATCTGAGGAACTCGAATGGAAGACTTTCATAAAGGCTGCTCTCCTGCCTGATCTTCGGCATATAAAATGCATCCGTACTTCTACCCTTGATATCCTTCATATAACCGTTGCGTGAAGGAAGCTTACCTTCCAATGTCCGCGAACGGGCCTGCGCCATCTCCGGGCCATTCACAAATTTGACGAATTCCCAGGCTGCCCGCTTGTTGGCTGAGTCGGCCGCAATTGCGTAGATGGGAGAAAAGGTAATGGATGAAGAATCTATTGCAGGATCTACCGGAGCCGTAACTACATTCCAATCTTGCTTAGTGAATACAAGCTCCCGTGTTTTGTAAGCGTTGCTTATCATCATAGCAGCTTGATCACTAAGTTTTTGAGAGTAAGTTTGGCCTTCAGGATGCAAAAATACAGATTTGCTGCGTACAGCATCCGTTGCCTGCTTGATGGCTTTCTTCCAGCCATCTGAGTTCAGAAGCACCTTCTCTCCCTTCGGGTCGAGCAGCTTCAATCCGGAGGAATCGGCAATTTTGTACAAAATGAATCCTATATCCCCAGACCATTCATAGAACCCGTACACCTTATTTTCTCCGCTTCCGATATTGGCAAATCTCGCTGACAAATCCAGCATTTCCTGCCAAGTCATATTGTTCTTCGGCGGTTCGATTTGATGCTCCTTGAACAACGCTGCGTTATAGTACAGAACATCCCTATCCACATAAGGAGCAAGCCCATATAGCTTGCCGTTGCCTAAGCTTTTGATTTTGTCGATCAGCCCTGGCAAAAAGCCATTCATATCATAGTCGTCCTGCCGGATCATTTCATCCAATTCGTATAACCTGCCAGCTTCAGCAAATGATTTAAACGTTTTCGCATCACCCAGCTTTATTACGTCCGCGCCGGAGTTCTCCAATAGCTTCTTTATTTCCGCATCCCAATCTTCTGCACGAATCGTTTTCCCGAGATTTAGAAGCACCTGACTCTCGGGGATAACCTCGACCTCAATCTGCGGATATTTCATATGAAAATACTTCCCGTAGTCGTGATAAAAGGCTTCCTCATCCTGATAGATCACCTTGATTTTGCTTGGCTGTAGAGGCTCCAGCACTTCCTTCTTGCCGAAGCAGCCGCTCATTAAGGCAACGATCGTCAGAAGCAGAATCGCAAGTTTCCATCTGCTATGCATATTTCTAGCTCCTTTTTTTATTCAAGCGCAGTTTGCAATTGACCCTAACATCTAATTCCCCACCATTAACCCTGGGCCATTTGATACGATATACACGGGTTTCTTATCAGCATCTAACGCTGCTTTCAATACCGCTTTTTTGTCTTTAATGAAGTAATAATCTTTAAATTTGTTGTCCCACTTCGCTTCCAATCCCGAAATATCGATATTAAATAATTCCTTGGCGAGCGGAGCGACCACTTCCTTTACCTCTTTTGCCGTAACCTCTTGGTCGGTCGTTACCTTTTTTCTTGTTTTATGATACACATTCAAGACCTCTCCCTTTTTTTCGTCTAGCTCAAGCGATACATCGTTATCCTTAAGTGATAACATTTGATACTTGTCCCCATTAGTATGAAGTTGGGCATCTGTTATTTCAAAATCATGATCAAATGCCGTCTTTATCGCTTTTGCTGCCATTTCCAACGATTTCGAATCGAGATCCTCCTTGGCAAGCTTTATTGCAACTCTACTAACAAAACCTGGCCCACCATATATCGCCCAACTTGCTTCAAAGTCCTTCCCTGTCAACTGATACAAAGAATAGTCATCTTTTAGTTTTTCTTTTTTCCCATCATACAGCCGATGCAGAATCACTTCTTTATCAAGAACGTACGTTTTC
>NZ_JMDX01000173.1:0-13128 GCF_000935845.1 Paenibacillus sp. E194 | reverse complement strand
TTTAGAATAACAAATATGGCCAGTTTATTTTACGAGATCAACATTCGCCTTAGGATCATTCGGTGGTCATATTCCGCACCTGTGTAGAATCCCCTGAAACCAATTGTGGCTGGAACACGATCTTTTGCTTCGGCATGTCTGGATTGTCCGCTTGACGAAGCAGCAATTGAATCGTTTCCTTGGCCATCTCGGGAATTGGCTGTGCGATCGTCGTGAGACGCGGCACAACGATTTGAGACAGGATCGTGTCGTCGAACCCGATGATGGACAAGTCGTTAGGAACCTGCAGACCGATCTGGTGTGCAGACTGCATAGCTCCGACGGCTAGCAAATCGTTGCAGGTGAATATCGCAGTCGGACGGGAGGGCTGCCGCAGTATTTGATTCGCGCCGGAACAACCTTCTGCGACTGACGAGTGAACGACTGTGATCCATTGTTCGTTCGGCTCGATTCCTGCATCCTTCATCGCTTGCTTGGCGCCGCGAACCCGGTGCTCACCGCTTGGGCTGTCCTCTGTAATGATTCCGATATCGGTATGTCCAAGCTGGAGCAAGTAACGAATCGCTTCGTAGCCGCCTTTATAGTCATCCACGGTCACGGTGTGCATGCTCAGGGATGTGATGTCTTTGGAGAATAGCACGATGGGGAGACTGTCGGTAATATAATTTTCTAACTGCGACCATTTTGTAAATTGGCAGGCAATGATAAGCCCATCGACTTGTTTGCGCTGCAGCAGGGAGATGTAATTTAGCCCTTTATCATCCTTATTGTCTGTGCTGCACATAACAATACTGTATCCGGACGCTTGAGCTTGATCCTCCAGATTGCGGGCCACCTCAGCAAAAAATGGGTTGGCCAGATCGGAGATGAGCAGGCCGAAGGTGGACGTTTTCTTTCCGGTTAACGCGGAAGCAACTACACTTGGCTGGTATTGCAGCTCTTTCATAATATGGAGGACACGCTCACGTGTTTTGGCGCTAATATTGCCTGTTTGATTGACGACCTTCGATACGGTGGCAATGGATACGCCAGCCGCCTTGGCTACGTCGTAAATAGTTGATTTCATAGGTAACTCCTCATCGTTCTTCGCACTTCTTGTGTACGTCTTCTCTTTATTTCTCATTATACAACAAAAGGAGAATGGACTACGCCATTCTCCTGAAAGAGACTGCTTGAAATAAGCGGCATCACTTTTTTTCAAATAACCACTCGTGTTCGGGATCATTGTGGAACTTCCATGTACGCACAGGTCCCGCCATCACGTTCAAATAATAGGACTCGTATCCTGGAGGCGCCGATACCGGATGGTATCCCTCTGGAACTAGGACGACATGGCGGTGCGGTACGGCTATCGTCTCATTCAGCGAACGGTCGTCATTATATACGCGCTGCATAACGAACCCTTGCTCAGGATTGACTTCATGATAATAGGTTTCTTCCAAATAAGATTCATGCGGCAAATTTTCCTTATCGTGCTTATGCGGCGGATAGCTGGACCAATGACCGCTAGGCGTGAATACCTCTACGACGAGCAGGCTGTCCGCCTCTTTTTGTTCTGGCAAAATATTATGGATATGCCGCTCGATGCTGCCGGAACCGCGTGTTTCTACACCGACATCTTTAGGAGCAATGACGCGAGCTGGGTATGTCCCCTTGCCAGGGGCTGCACAGACAGCTAGTTCTAAGGCCGTTTCGGCCTGAACGGTATATCGATCATGGTTCGGCACGTAAACCGAATACGGAGGAATGCGCTCAAATACACTCATGCGCTGTCCAAGCACACCGAACGATTTTTTCGAAGTGCTGACCGCAGCCTTCCCGCTTAGCAGGACAAGGCATACTTCCTGCTCATTTGTATCGTTGTGAAGCATCTCGCCTGGCTGCAGGGAATACAGTTCAAATCCTACGTACTTCCAGCCTGCGCTTTGCGGCGTAACGGAAATGACCTTGCCTTGCTCATCTCTTGGTTGTGGCGATACGAGTAATTTAGACATTAAGGCGGCCTCCTTGCCTCAGTGGAGAATAGTTTTTATAAAAATACAAATCTATATGTTAATGGGCTATCTTAACAGGCAGCCCGGTACGCAGCGACTCTTTGGCCGCTAGTGCGATGCGTTCCGCCTGCAATCCGTCGTTGGCATCACAGACGACTGGGCCATCATGCAAGATGGCATGGACGAAGTCTTGAACCTCCTGAATATAGGCCTGCGTATAGCGTTCGATGAAGAAATGCAGCGGCTTATCCATATGAACTCCACTAGCCGTCGCAACAACCGCTGTAGAAGGGCGGTCGTTCTGTGTTGAGACACAGCCGTCAGAGCCGAATGCCTCCAGACGCTGATCATACCCGTACACGGCCTTGCGGCTGTTCTCGATAATGCCGAGCGCACCGTTGGCAAAGCGCAGACTAATAATGGCTGTATCGATATCATTCAATTCCCCAATTTTCGGATCGACCAGATTCGCTCCTTGCGCATACACCTCAACGACCTCGTTTTGCATGACATAGCGAGCCATGTCGAAGTCATGAATGGTCATATCAATGAACAATCCGCCGGATTTGGCGATATACTCTGCTGATGGCGGCTCTGGATCGCGCGACGTAATGCGCAGCAGGTGTGGGGCTCCAATCCCTCCGGATTGTACGACGTCGCGCGCTTTTTTGTAATTATGGTCAAAGCGGCGGTTAAAGCCGACTTGCATTTTGACGCCGGACTCCTTAACCGAAGCTAATGCTTGCTCTGTCGTTTCGATCGAGAAGCTGACAGGCTTCTCACAGAAAATATGCTTGCCGGCTTCGGCAGCCTCACAAATGATGTCCGCATGTGTGCTGGTCGGTGAGCAGATAAACACCGCTTGAATATCCGGGTCATGCAGAATATCTTGATAATCGTTCGTGACAACAGGGATTCCATGCTCGGAAGCCCATTCGTTCAACCCTTCCGTATATACGTCTGATATTGCGCGAACGCGGATATTGCTCATTTGTTGAATATGGCTGGCATGCAGCTTTCCAATTCGTCCGGCACCGATGATTCCTACTTGCAGCATAATGATCCCTGCTTTCTCTGATTAATCGAAAAATTGTTCTGTATATGGAACAGTAAAACGGCTTACTAGGCAAAGTAGGGAAAGCGCTTAACTCATATTTTAACTATAGGCTATGTTCCAGAGGTTGGCAAGGTGGGAAATCAATAATTGAACGGAATTTCGCTGTATAGTAGGGAAAATGGCAAGTTATTTTAAATAGGAAAAGAAGATGTGCAAGTGAAAAAAAGAACTTATTAAATCAATAAAAAAGCGTTTACATTACCAAATTGGTGTGCATATAATTAGCTACAAGGTAAGCGCTTAACTCAACTCGCAACAGAAAGAGACTGCATCATAGTGGCCTCAGTCCTGCAGAAAGAGGGCATGAGGCAGAGAACATGGAGGTGCTGACTGGATATGAGTACACTATCATTCCCTAAGGATCGGCCATTCGACTTGATTGCCATCGGAAGACTGTGCATCGATCTAAATGCGAACGAAATTAATCGGCCAATGGAGGAGACAAGAACGTTCACAAAGTACGTGGGCGGATCTCCAGCCAACATTGCAATTGGGGCGGCACGCCTCGGCATGAAAAGCGGATTCATCGGCAAGCTGTCCGATGATCAGATGGGCCGTTACATACGACAATATTTGAACGATCAATCGATAGATACGTCGCAGCTTGCTGTTGATGATACGGGAGCGATGACAGGATTAGCCTTTACTGAAATTAAAAGTCCTACGGATTGCAGCATTCTGATGTACCGTGATCATGTAGCGGATCTCCTTCTTAAGCCGGAAGAGGTATCTGAGGAATATATCAAGCGGACGAAGGCGTTGCTCATATCAGGAACAGCGCTCGCTGCGAGCCCGTCACGCGAGGCGGTATTCATTGCCTTGGAATATGCGCGCAAGCATGGGATATTCGTATTCTTCGATCTAGACTATCGCCCGTACACCTGGAAAAATGTTGCGGAAACCTCGATTTATTATCAGCTTGCGGCGGAAAAATGCGACTTTATCATTGGAACGCGCGAAGAGTTCGACATGATGGAGAAGTTCTCCGGTCAGCAAGCGGACGATCGGCTGACTGCAGCGAAATGGTTCGGGCATCACGCGCAGGTTGTACTCATTAAGCATGGGTCGGAAGGCTCGATTGCCTATACGAAAGACGGAGAAGCGCATAGAGGGGGCATTTTCAAGACGAAGGTGCTTAAGACGTTCGGAGCGGGCGACTCCTATGCGTCTGCCATGATTTATGCGTTGATGCAGGGCTGGGATTTGCCGCGTGCGATGGAATACGGCAGCGCTTCGGCTGCCATCGTTATCTCGCGTCATAGCTGCTCAGACGCGATGCCAACTACCGCGGAACTGGATGAATTCATCAGAAGCGCGGAGCGTGGAGAATAGAGCTTAGACCACCGACCAGATCGGCCAATGGAATGAAACTGCATTCTATTGAATGCAGCCATAACGGCCCGATGGGGAAGTTTGCGGCGTATGAGATAGTGAGCAAGTTATAAGTCATTCAACATGGAGGGACGGTTCATGCTCGTTACATTAACGGAAATGATGCAGGGGTTGCCGGAACGCAATGCGGCCGTGCCGGCATTTAACGTATTTGGTTATGAGGATGCGTCTGCGGTCATTGCCGCAGCCGAGGAAGTCGGAGGGCCAGTCATATTGGCGACAAATAAGGTGGCGCTTCGCTATATGCCTCTTCAAGTATCAGGAGCACTGTACAGAAGCTTGGCTGAGCGCGCGAAGGTGCCAGTATGCATCCATTTGGATCACGGCGATGGATTCGAGTCGGCAGCCGAAGCGATTATGAGTGGATACACATCCATTATGTATGACGGCTCGCAGCTGCCGTTAGCGGACAATATCCGCAACACGCGGGAAATTGTAAAGCTGGCACATGCCTGCGGCATTCCTGTCGAAGCGGAAATTGGTGCTGTCGGATATACGGATCCGTCCATGAATGTGGAGGCTAGACTGACAGCACCAGGCGAAGCAAAAGTGTTTGCCGAAGAGACTGGTGTCGATGCGCTGGCAGTGGCGATCGGTACGCTGCATCGGATGGAAGAGCAGTCCGCGCCGATCGATTACGAACGGCTCGCGGAGATTGAGCGCGTCGTATCGGTGCCGCTCGTGCTGCATGGATCGACCGGAGTGAAGGACGATGATTTGCGCAGGCTTGCGGCTACACGCATCAGCAAGGTGAATATCGGTACGGCGCTCCGCATGGCGTTCGGCAAGACACTGCGCAGCGAAATACTGGATAAGCCAAATGAGTTCGACCGCGTTGCCTTATTCGCCCGTCCGATGGAGGCTGTGAAAGAAGCCGCTAAGCAGAAGATGCTGCTGCTGAATGCTCACCAAGCTTTGAACTTATAACTTTGAACGTATAAAAGGAACGGTTTGCTAGGTTCACATCCGGATTTCAGATGTTCTTACTATATATGAAATGACGAGAGGAGAATGGAACATGACAGAAGCAATCACCATTCGCAACTATGTCGGGGGACAATGGAAGGAATCAACATCAGGCAAAACGGAACCGGTATACAATCCGGCTACCGGCGACATTATCGGGCATGTCCCGTTGTCCAGCATGGAAGAATTGAATGAAGCGGTAACTGTGGCTGCGGAAGCGTTCCGCACATGGTCGCGTACTGCTGTTCCGCGTCGGGCACGCATCATGTTCAAGTATCAGCAGCTTCTCGTTGAGCATTGGGATGAGCTGGCCAAGCTGATTACGCTTGAGAACGGCAAAAATTTCAAAGAGGCATACGGTGAAGTGCAGCGAGGCATCGAATGCGTGGAATTCGCAGCCGGTGCGCCAACGCTCATGATGGGCAAGCAGCTGCCGGACATTGCTACCAACATTGAATCCGGTATGTACCGTTATCCAATCGGTGTCGTTGGCGGCATTACCCCGTTCAACTTCCCAATGATGGTGCCGTGCTGGATGTTCCCGCTGGCGATCGCTTGCGGCAACACGTTCGTGTTGAAGCCTTCCGAGCGTACTCCTCTTCTGGCTTGCCGCTTGGCGGAGCTCATGGAAGAAGCGGGCTTGCCGAAGGGCGTTCTGAATATTGTCCATGGGGCACATGATGTCGTGAATGGATTGCTTGATCATAAGCAGGTGAAGGCGATCTCCTTCGTTGGCTCCCAGCCAGTCGGCGAGTATGTGTACAAGCGCGGTACTGCCAACTTGAAGCGCGTGCAGGCCTTAACTGGAGCTAAGAACCACTCGATCGTAATGGAAGACGCGAATCTGGAGAACGCTACGACGCAAATTATCAATGCTGCATTCGGTTCGGCCGGAGAACGTTGCATGGCCTGCTCGGTTGTGCTCGTGCAGGAATCAGTTGCGGATGAGCTTGTTGCACAGCTTGTGAAGGCTTCCGACGAGCTTATCATCGGCAATGGCGAACGTGATGATGTTTTCCTTGGACCAGTCATTCGCGAAGGTCATAAGGAGAGAGCGATCGGTTACATTGATGCGGGCGTGCAGGAGGGGGCCAAGCTTGTACGCGACGGCCGTCAGGACGCAGAAACCAATGGCGAGGGCTTCTTCATGGGGCCGACGATCTTCGATGAAGTGACACAGCAAATGAAAATTTGGCAGGATGAGATTTTTGCGCCGGTATTGTCAATCGTGCGTGTGAAGGATATTGATGAGGCAATCGCTTGGGCGAATGAATCGCGCTTCGCGAACGGTGCCTGCATCTTCACGTCGAGCGGCGCTTATATGAGACAATTCCGTGAGCATATCGATGCAGGGATGCTCGGCGTAAACGTTGGTGTTCCAGCGCCGATGGCCTTCTTCCCGTTCTCTGGCTACAAGGATTCCTTCTATGGAGATTTGCATGCGAACGGCACGGATGGAGTAGAGTTCTATACCCGCAAAAAGATGGTCACTATGCGCTGGTAAGGGATGGTGTTCGGGATGGAAACGATCCGTTTAACAATGGCGCAGGCACTCGTCAAGTTCCTGGATCAGCAATATGTAGAGTTTGACGGTGTGGAGCAGCGCTTCATTAAAGGCGTATTTACGATATTTGGTCATGGCAATGTGCTTGGATTGGGCCAAGCGCTCGAAGAGGACTGCGGCGGCTTGGAAGTGTACCAAGGTCGCAATGAGCAGGGGATGGCTCAGGCTGCCGTCGCATTTGCCAAGCAGATGCGGCGCAAGCAAATATGCGCCTGTACTTCCTCGGTCGGACCAGGCGCAGCCAATATGATAACCGCTGCGGCAACGGCGACGGCGAATCAAATTCCGGTGCTGCTGCTTCCGGGGGACACGTTCGCCTCTCGCCAGTCCGATCCGGTGCTGCAGCAAATTGAGCAGCCAAATGATCTTACCATATCGACGAATGATGCTTTTCGTCCGGTAAGCAAGTATTGGGATCGAATAGTGCGTCCGGAGCAGCTAATGACGGCACTGATTCAGGCAATGCGGGTGCTGACTAATCCGGCAGACACCGGTGCTGTTACACTGGCATTACCGCAGGACGTACAGGGGGAAGCGTATGATTATCCCGTTTCTTTCTTCGAGAAGCGGGTGCATCGAATCGATCGGCGGCCTGCGTCAGTGGCGCAGCTAGAGGATGCGGTTCGCCTCATCGCTCGCAAGCGCAAGCCGCTGCTTATCTGCGGCGGCGGCGTTCGCTATTCCGAAGCGGGAGAGGTACTGGCAGCATTTGCAGAGGCCTTCCATATCCCGTTCGCCGAGACGCAGGCGGGCAAGAGCGCAATCGCAAGCTCTCATCCGCTTAATTTGGGCGGCATCGGAGTGACAGGCAATTCGGCTGCGAATGCGATTGCCAAGGATGCGGATCTCATTATTGGGGTTGGCACGCGCTTTACTGATTTTACGACAGGTTCTAAGGAACTGTTCAGCAATCCTGATATGGATGTCGTGACGGTGAATGTGTCCGAATTCCAAGCGATTAAGCTGGATGCAACTCCGATAGTGGCTGACGCAAAAGAGGGATTGGAGGAGCTTCATCAGCGGCTTCAATCTCTGGATTACCGTTCAGCATATATAGGGGAGATTCAAGAAGCGCGCGACGCTTGGGATAAGGAATGGCAGCGGTTGGCCGGGATTCAGTACGCACAGGGCACAGGTGCATTTACTCCAGAAATTGAGGGCCATTTGGATGAGGCACTGCCAGAATACGTGGCGGCTCTTGGCAGCAGTTTGACGCAGACACAGGTTGTGGCCGCCTTGAACCAACTGCTCGGCGACAATGCGATTGTTGTGGGCGCAGCCGGCAGCCTTCCAGGGGATTTGCAGCGGATGTGGCGGGCTGAGACACCGCATTCGTACCATATGGAATACGGCTACTCCTGTATGGGATATGAAATTGCAGGCGCGCTTGGCGTGAAGATGGCGGAGCCGGAGCGAGAAGTATACGCTTTTATCGGTGATGGCAGTTACTTGATGCTTCACTCTGAGCTGCTGACGAGCATTCAAGAGGGACGGAAAATTAACGTCCTGCTATTCGACAATAATGGTTTCGGCTGCATTAACAATCTGCAGATGGGCAACGGTATGGGCAGCTTCGGCACGGAGTTCCGTTCGCGCAACCCGCATACGGGCAAGCTGGACGGGCCTCTTGTCGGCATCGATTTTGCGCTTAGTGCCTCGGGGTACGGAGCGGTTACGTATTCGGTACGCACCATGAAGGAGCTCGAACAGGCCGTGATGGCAGCTAATCGTCAGAAGGAATCGACGTTGATCGATATTAAGGTGCTCCCGAAGACGATGACCCATGGCTATGATGCATGGTGGAATGTCGGCGTAGCGGAGGTGTCGGGCAAGAAGGCGATTGCACAGGCCTATGATGAGCGGCGCCAATTCCTGAGCCAGGCACGACCTTATTAACCAATCCACATGTGTATTTGAGGGCAAATTCGACGGTAATAACCTTTATTAACATGTCACAGAGCAGGAAACAGCAGTAATGGAGCAGGCGGTGGATAGTCGGGTACGGCCGCCTGACTCCATGAATCTTGATGATGACTTCTGGGGAGGAATGGGCATGTTTGCAGCAGACAGTGTGAAGATTGGGATTGCTCCTATTGGCTGGACGAACGATGATATGCCTGAATTAGGCGGAGAAAATACGTTTGAGCAGTGTGTGAGCGAGATGGCGCTTGCCGGTTTTACGGGGACGGAAATCGGCAATAAGTATCCACGTGATGTAGAGGTTCTTCAGAAGGCATTGCATTTGCGGAAATTGGAGGTGGCGAGTGCCTGGTTCAGTACTTACCTGACTGTAAAGCCGTTTGAAGAGACGGTAGAGGCATTTATTAAGCATCGCGACTTTTTACATGCGATGGGCTCGAAGGTCATCGTTGTATCTGAGCAGGGACACAGCATACAGGGAGAAAAGGATACTCCGCTTTTCGATAACAAGCCGATATTCAACGACGGAGATTGGAAGCGCTTAACTGAGGGGCTTCATCGTTTGGGGGAGCTGGCTCGGGTTAAGGACATGCACCTCGTGTACCATCATCATATGGGAACTGGGGTTCAGACAACGGTGGAAATCGAGCGCCTGATGGCAAGCACAAATCCGGACTTGGTGTCCTTGCTGTACGATACGGGTCATCTTGTATTTTCCGGTGAGGATCCCCTATACATATTGAATCGTTATATGGATCGCATCAAGCATGTTCACTTGAAGGATGTGCGTATCGATGTGGCGCGTCGCGTACTTGAAGAAAAGCTCAGCTTCCTGCAAGCGGTAAAGGAAGGGGTATTCACGGTTCCCGGAGATGGATGCATTCACTTTGAAACGTTGTTTCAATCGCTTGCGACGGCTGGATACCGCGGTTGGATGCTCGTGGAAGCGGAGCAGGATCCTGCTCGGGCGAATCCGCTCGAATACGCAATGAAGGCTAGACACTATATTTTGCAGCAAGCGGGCGTATAAACGGAGGGACGAACAGATGAAACAGGACAAACAGATATCGGTAGGTCTTGTAGGCTTAGGAAGACTCGGGCGGCAGCACGCGGATAATTTGGCGCATCGCATTCCGAATTGCAAATTGATGGCCGTATGCAGTGTGATACCGGAAGAGGTGGAGGAAGCTCAACAAGAGCTGAAAGTCCCTTACGGGTATACGAATTATGAGGATATGCTGCGCAATCAAGAACTGGACGCCATTTTTATTGCTTCTCCATCTTCTTATCATTGCGAACAGATTGAGCAGGCGCTGGAAGCTGGGTTTCACGTATTCAGCGAGAAGCCGCTTGGGCTGTACATGGAGGAAGCGCTGCGCGTGCAGAAGGCTGTTCGCAAGCATCCGAATCAGGTGTTCATGCTTGGTTTTATGCGCAGATATGACCGCTCTTATGCTTATGCGAAGAAACAAATTGAAGCGGGTACGATTGGCGAACCCGTGCTGATTCGCTGTTATGGAATCGATCCGGCACAAGCGATGCCTGGCTTCATGCAATTTGCCAAGAGCAACTATAGCGGAGGCTTGTTCCTCGATATGGCAATTCATGATTTGGATTTGGCTCGGTGGTATTTGGGCGTGGAAGCGGAACGCGTGTGGGCAATCGGCGGTTCTCATCGATATACCGAGCTTGCGGAGCTGAACGATGCAGAAACCGGAGCGGCACTTGTACAATTTGCAGGCAATAAGATGGGGATATTTGTAGCGGGTCGTAATTGTGCGCATGGCTATCATATCGAGACTGAAATTATAGGTACGCAAGGATCGCTGCGCATCGGGACTGTACCAGAGAAAAATCAAGTCATGATTCTCGATGATCGGGGTGTCGTGAGAGAGTGCGCAAATGGATTCCTTGAACGATTTGAACAGGCTTATATGGATGAAGCAGTTGAATTTGTACAGGCAACCCTCGAGGGAAGACAGCCAGAAGTAACGGTAGAGGACGGGGTACTGTCGACCGCGCTTGGCTATGCATGCAAGGAGTCGTTTGAAAGCGGCCAACTGGTAAACGTTCAATTGCCCGCTGCCGTGACTGCCATCAAGTAAGAACAGGGGATTCTTTAATCCTTCTCGGTGCAGCAGTCCTTACTTGAACTAGCAAAGATAAGCACAAGATTTCTCTATGCATAGAGGAGGGCTTTCATGACTTACATCACGGTCATCACCTTTTTACTGTATACTGGAATTGTTGCCTGGTACTCTTGGTACAAGACGCGTAGTGTGGATTTGAACAGCTCGGATGGATACTTTCTAGGCGGGCGAAGCTTGTCAGGTATTGTAATCGCTTTCTCCCTGCTGCTGACGAACTTATCGACGGAGCAAATGGTTGGATTGAATGGGCAAAGCTATGCAACATCCATGGTTGTCATGGCTTGGGAGGTAACGTCGCCAATCGCGCTCATCTTCATGGCGTTTATCTTCTTGCCGCGTTATTTGAAGTCAGGGATTACGACAATCCCGGATTTTCTGGAACAGCGCTATGATTTGCGTACGCGTCAGATTATTTCGATTTTGTTCTTGCTCGGATATGCTGTTGCTTATTTGCCTACCGTGCTCTATTCTGGTGCACTTGTGCTTGATACGATTTTTAATATTTCGGCTCGATTTGATTTGAGTGATTTCAATATTATATTGGTTGTATCTCTTGCGATTGGGATTACGGGGATTGCTTATGTGGTACTAGGCGGTCTGCGCGCATGTGCACTGTCGGATACGCTGAATGGTGTCGGCCTCATTGTCGGTGGTCTGCTCATTACCGTGCTTGGCTTGGTTGCACTCGGAGGAGGCAATTTGTTCGACGGGGTCAGCACATTGCTGCACAAAGAACCCGAGAAGTTGAACTCGATTGGTGACAGTTCTTCGCCAGTTCCTTGGGTGACGATCTGCGCAGGGCTTCTCTTCAACAACTTATTCTATTGGTGTACGAATCAGGCGATCGTTCAGCGGACGCTGGGCGCCAAAAACTTGAAGGAAGGCCAAAAGGGCGTGCTGTATGCCGGCATGTTCAAAATTTTCGGAGCGTTTTATCTGGTTCTACCTGGCATTATTGCTTATCATCTCTTTAACAATTCGCTTAGCAATGCGGATATGGCCTATCCATCACTTGTCATTGAAGTCCTCCCGACAATATTGTCCGGATTTTTCGCGGCCGTGTTGTTCGGTGCGATATTAAGCTCTTTTAATGGAGCGCTCAACAGTTCGTTAACCTTGTTTACCTTGGATATATACAAGCCGATATTCAAGCCGAACGCGACGGATCAGCAGCTAGTGAAAGCAGGCAGAATCTTTGCCGTCGTGCTCGGTCTTATTGCGGTAGCTGTTGCACCCTTTATTTTGTATGCGCCTTCAGGATTGTATTACTACTTGCAGGAGATGTTCGGATTTTATAACATCCCGATCATTGCCGCTGTCGTTGTCGGCTTCTTTAGCAAGAAGGTACCGGCGGTTGCGCCTAAGATCGCATTGGTTGTCCATATTGTACTCTATACCCTATCCAAATTCTTTTTGGGTACGCTCAACTTCCTGTACATTTTAAGTGTATTGTTCCCAGTCTGTGTGTTAGTCATGCTGCTCGTTGGGAAATGGAAACCGCGCGAACAGGATTTCGAGTTATATGAATCGGGGAAGGTAGATTTGACGCCATGGAAACATGCGAAGGCATTTACCGTCGTCATGATCGTGCTTATGATCGCTGTTTACATTCTATTCTCTCCATTAGGAATAGCTGCTTAATAGGGAGAGAGGAATCTATCTTTCTTCTAGTACTATGAATAAGGGGTTAGCCTGAAAAGGAGCTTGGGAGTTTGGGATTCCATGCTAAGTGGGCTGCCCCTTCTCTAGCCAATTGCGTCATCATTATCCTAAGCAGCCCTATTATTAATAGAAGGAGTTAGAAGAGAAACATGGCTGAGATAAACAAATTCAAATAAAGGGGTTGCATTCTCTTGAGTAACTATGGTATATTCTAATTCCTGCTTCGCTAAGAGGCGGGCAACAACAAAATGAAAACAACTTGAATAACAAGTTGAAAAAAAGTTGTTGACTTCGAATGAACGAAGTGATAAGATATAAAAGTCGCCGCTGATGAGGCGGTGAGAAAAAGAAAGTAACTAAGAA
>NZ_JMDX01000172.1:0-13129 GCF_000935845.1 Paenibacillus sp. E194 | reverse complement strand
GTGATGTGCTATGAGTTGTTCAATGTTCTGAATGGTGCCAAGAACCTGGTCACCTCTTTTATAATCATCTAGAAAACCAACAAAACGGCAGCTTGTGTTTGCCAAAATGTGATTTCTGATCTGCATTCCGACTTTTCCAGCACCGATTATTAATACGTTTTTATTGTATCTTGCTGATCGGCGCAATAATGCGTGGGCATACGTCTTCATCACGCGGGATAAAAGAAATACGAACACCATGAGGATAGCGAGCATTAGTATGAGTACCCGGGAATACACGATACTAGTTTTTAAAAAGAATGCAATCCCTAAAGCAATCAGAAATGAAGTGGATACAGCTTTAATGGCTGCTAAAGTGTCATCAACGATTCGTATATCGCGATTCCATTTAAATATTCCTTGTTGATACAGCATAGCTGTATAAATCGTAAAAATAATGCCGATCAAAAGTACATAGTCATCCAGTACCGGTATTTTAGCAATGCTTTCATGTAGCTTATTCCAGTTAAACGATCCGTACTCGGATATAACTTTATAATAGAACAATATAAAAAAGCCAATCATATACAGAATGTATTCTGTAGCTATTAACCCTATATTCAGAGTTAGCTTGATTCGATCCGTCTTCCGATTATAAGCTGCAATATCTTCTGCTATAAGAAGATTCGTCCCTTGATTGAGCTTCTTGTTCAATTGAACAGGCAAACTCATATATTGACACTCCTCGACATATTGATTCTAGTTGTAATGATTATAACATACCATCTCGTAAATATTAGCTTATCTCTATAGTAAAATATTATTTATGAATAAGAAAAGCGTAATGGCTAATTAACAATTGGGGCGGTTTTAGAATCCAAGTGTACTATAAGGTTATTATGCATTATATGTAAGTTGTATTACAGCAAAATCAGTTTTCCTACATTATTATTTTTTAGTTTTACCAGTGATTACATAGTCTCCTTTTATCGATTGTGATAATATGTGAGTAAATATTTATTTGTTTCATTCTTTAAAAATTAAATAAAATTACTATTTTAGTGTTTAACAAAGGAGGAAGGAAACACATCTTAGAGCGACTTACTTAACGATTGTTCGAAGCAGTATTCATTAAGTAAAGGAACCCTTTTATTAGAGAGCCAAAGTTATGGATTGTTTTAGGGTGTATTAACAAAATAGTAGAGACAAAACTATTGTGGAGGTCATAATGAAAAAAATCACCAAAGTTGTTTTATCATTTCTTCTAGTTTTATCATTGTTACCTATTGGAAATAATGTTCAAGCTTATTTTGTACATGATAACACAACTAATAATAGTACTAAATCGAGCCCGATTGTTTATGATATTTATGCAACGTTGGGGACATTGCCAACACTGTATGCGGGGCTGAACACTTATACAAGCAATAACGAATCCTACATGTGGTTTTTACGTAAAGGAACTCTTAACACAACTTATTTACCATCACATATGAACTTTATTGCACCTAATAAAGAATACGATGCTGAATTAATGAATGAAATCATTGACAAAGTGAAAGAATTGTTTACTTTAAATCCCGATGCCAAATTTAATTTTTACATAGATGATCTTCGTGTCCAGTTTATACTGCAAAGTTTTGTTGCAAATCATATTCCTGAAGATAATTATAAAGTGTTCTTGTTATCTGATGGCACTGCGACTTATACAAAATTTAAAAGCATGTTCAATGCTGCAGGGACTTATCCTACATGGATTAAATACGCAGATGATTTCATGAATAAGAAGACTAGAATAGCAGCAGGAGAAAATGATGTCATAAACATTAATAATGACACGGAGATGCATCCCAGTATGTATTTTGCATCTCAATTTGACAACGTCGAGTACTGGATGCAATTTCCAGAATTGCTCGTGAGTAATGATGACAATGTTAAAACAGAGATTATTAAGATGAACACGATTAAAACTACCCCTAATGATATCTATCATAATTTATCCGACGACAAGAAAGCTGCTTTCGTAAAAGCCGCCGGTGTCGATAAACAAAAATTTGATGGGATATTTGATGCTTCAAGCAAGCCTAATCTCATTATTTCAGGCACAAGTTTGTCTGGGGAACAGAATGGCTTTGAAGAAGTAGTTAAAAATATTGTCAAAGATTACGGGGAGCGATATGATCTATTTTTCAAACCCCATCCTGCATGGGATCCTATCTCAAATCCCCAATTAATTGATTTGAAAAGAAAGGAATTTATAAATGGCTTGGGTATAACAATTTTGCCCGCGCAACTTCCAATGGAGGCTTTGTTATGGGCGTATCCTGATTTGAAAATTGGAGGATATTCAAGTACGCTCTATATGTCAACTGCACAAGGACAGACTTTGTTCTTTATTGCTGATAGCAAGGAAAAGTTAGTTTCCCCTTTGCCTGAACTTTATGATCTCGGGCACTTTGGAAGTGCCAAGTTTTACAAGGTTGTCCCAGATCCTGAAAATGGAAACCAAGATTCCGATGCTGTTCTTTCCTTACTAGAACTTTCTCATAATGATGAGAAGATACCATTAAATGTTACAGATGCAGTTTATGCTGCAAATGTTCCTAATAAGATTGATAAAGTAAAGTTAACATTTAAAAACAACGAAGAAAAAGATAAGATTCAAGTACAATTTGAAGATAAAGCTATTAATGTTTCTGATATTGCGGGGGAGTATCAGAGTGAAGATATAATGTTAAACGTTGGTGTAAATACGATATTAGTAACGGTTTCATCTTTTGATGAGAAGAATACGAATACTTATAAGGTTGTAATTACTAGAGATGATGAAGAAACAGAAGGTAATGGTGACGGAAATGTAGGTGGGGATAGTTCAAACCCTGGAAGTGGATCAAACCCTGGCGGTAGTGGAGCTTCAAATTCCAATATTACTATTCCATCAGGTTCAGGTGGAGTCGTTAATACGAACTCTAATGTAATAGAAGTATTAGCGAATGGAAAGAAAAAGGAAGAGATTGAGCTTTCAAAAATTAAAAATGAAACTAAAAATGCTATTGTTGATGTATTAGATAAAGAGGTTACTTCAATTAAAATGAAATCTAATATATTGAAGGAACTCAAAAATAACAAAATCGAAATAGTAACATTTAATCTAGATGGATTTAGTTATCAAATTCCTGTTGATATATTAGAACAAATAAACTACCAATCACAGGGTAGTAACAAAGAGACTGTATTAAACCTATCTTTTGACATAAATAAAGATGTTAATTCTAACAAAGTAGAAATGTTAGGAGAAATGATTAGTAATCAATATGACGTTAGTTTAAAAATAACTGATGATAAAGGGCTAAATAAAGAGGTTAAAGACATAGGCAAGTATGTAAGCATTAAAGTTCTTTTGAAGAATGTCACGGATCAAGATAAAGCTAAGATAGCTGCCATTTCTTTATCAAAAGATATAAATGGAAGTCCAATAAGCCATACTAAGCCAGTAAAATTAATTAATCAAAATGGCCAATATTATGCACTGATATCCACAATGAATTATGGGAGCTTTTTGGTTCTTAAAAACGACAAAGAATTTAAAGATGTTGTTAATCATTGGGCGAGTCATGATATTACTGAAGCGGCCAATCGTAACATAGTGAATGGTAAAGGCGAAGAATTGTTTATGCCTAACACTCAGATTAGTCGTGCTGAATTTATTTCAATGATGGTTAGAGGTATGGGTGTATCTACGGTCAAAACCAAAACAGGCAAGTGGTATGATGATGAAGTTGCCGTAGCAGAAAAAATTGGACTACTAAAAAATCTGAGCATTTCATCAAGTGATATTGAGAAGAATATTACTCGATCTGAGATTATTAGTATCGTTACTGCCGCGCATAGCTACATTAATAATGATATGGGTCTAAAAGTGGACAAAAAAATACTGGCCGGATTTGTTGATATAAATAAGTTAACTGATTTGGAGCAGAGCGAGTTTGCTTGGTGTATTGAAAATAAGATAATTAACGGTTTAACGACTGATAATAGTGGTAAAGTATCGCTTTCTCCAAGTAAAGAAAGTACAAGAGCAGAAGCAACAACAATTCTCTTACGGACACTGAGAAGCTTATCATTAATCGATTAGATTTAGAAAAGTATACCCTAACTAAACTGTACCCTATCGAGTAGACACTTAAAAAGGTTTCTCGATAGGGTACTTTTGTTTATTTCAGCTAGATGAGAATGAGGAATTTAAATGAGTAAGAAATATTTACAGATAACGAAATGAAGTTGCTTTCTAATAATCTTTATGTGAAGTCCGTTTCTTCTAAGGCAATTACGTACACAGATGCGTTTAAGCAATTGTTTGTCTCTGGGAATAACAAGGGTAAGCCCCCGGGAAATATTCGAGGAATGCGGTTTTGACGTATCAATCATCGGAACATTGAGTTAAATCATCAGGAGATAGATGGCGCACAAGTTACCTGAAGAACGGTATCTTAGGTTTGCAGGATACGAGAAGTCAATCTCAGGGGGATCCTTTAAATGGGAACTCACATTAGAAGGGAAGTATGCCAGACTGGAGGTTCAGAATGCCTTGCTAAAAGCAGAGAACGAATTGCTAAAAAAGATTCGTTTCGCGGAGAGGGGACAATGCAAAGGATAAAACTGTCACCCAATCAAAAATATGTCCTTATCCGTGCCATCGTTAAGAAATATCAATTCCACCGTCCTAAAAGCTTATCATTTCAAGAGACGTAAGAAAAGGGGCCCGATCCATCGAGATGACACTGGATGGTCAGTTTCAGATTGTCTACAATCTGAAACGAATCAGGCGGATCATGAGAAAATACGGCATTCTGTGCCCTTTCAGGAAGGCGAATCCCTATGGAAGGATGATGAAAGCTACCCATGAGCACGGGTCGTTCCTAACCTGCTGAATCGGGAATTTAAGCAAAATGTCCCTGGTAAGGTATTACTTACGGACATCACCTATCTATTCTATGGCTCAGGCAAGAAAGCTTATTTATCAACGATCAAGGATAGTTCAGCCAATGAAATCTTGCATATCATGTATCGAATCACAATGGACCTTGCGGCAGATACTTTTCTTAAGCTTAAGATGAACAGAAGGTTTGAAAAAGCAGAGAGTGCCTTCATTCATTCTGATCAGGGACCCCATTATACGCATCCGGAATTTCAAAAGATGGTTAAGAGAATGAACCTCAAGCAGTCCATGTCCAGACGGGGAAACTGCTGGGATAATGCCCCTCAGGAATCCTTTTTCGGTCATTTTAAAGATCAGGTTTCCATCAAACCTTGTTTAACTTTGGATTAAAACAGGGGATTAGGGACTACATGACTTACTACAACCATTACAGGTAACAATGGAATTTGAAAAAGATGACCCCTTTTCAATATGAGGCCACTGAAAAAGTCCACCTGAAAAAGGCGCAACTCCTCAAGTTTATTGAGAAGATTGTGCCTTTTCTCTGTATAATTAAGGTATTAAATCAAGTAGGTGAAAGTGATGATTCAAAAACAACAATCTATGACTTTAAGCCCTTATCTGGAACTTTATAACTTGGTGGTACCCAAAGACAATATGTTACGGCAAATCAACGAACTGGTTGATTTTTCTTTTGTATATGAAGAACTGAAAGAGCGCTACTGTCATGATAACGGCCGAAATGCGATTGACCCGATTCGAATGTTCAAGTACTTGCTTTTGAAGGCGATTTTTGAGTTGTCCGACATTGACATCGTCGAACGTTCGAAGTACGACATGTCGTTTAAATACTTTCTTGACATGGCACCTGAAGATCCCGTGATTGACGCCAGTTCGTTAACCAAGTTTCGAACGCTGCGACTGAAAGACTTGAATATACTTGACATGCTCGTGAGTAAAACAGTTGAAATTGCATTGGAGAAGGGCATAATCAAAAGCAAAACTATCATTGTCGATGCCACTCATACAAAAGCCCGTTACAACCAGAAATCCCCCCGGGAAATCTTGCTGGATCGTTCCCGCAAGTTGAGAAAAGCGGTCTATAAGGCGGATGAATCGCTGAAGGCCAAATTCCCGGTCAAGAATACGAGTAATGTACTTGAGGAAGAGATCAGCTACTGTCAAAAAACTTATTGCTGTGCTTGAAGCTGAAGGCGGGATTTGCGAATTGCTAAAAAATTAAAGAACCATTGAATCTCTTGAAAGAAACGGTCGCCGACGATCTGCAACAATTACGGATTTCAGAAGACCAGGATGCAAAAGTCGGCCACAAAAGCGAGGACTCTTCATTCTTTGGCTACAAGACCCATCTTGCCATGACCGAGGAACGAATCATAACGGCAGCCGTTGTCACGACGGGTGAAAAGACTGACGGCAAGCAACTGCAATTGCTTATCGAAAAAAGCAAGGCAACGGGTATGGAAATCAAATCAGTCATCGGAGATACAGCGTACTCTGAAAAAGACAACATCGTTTATGCTAAAGGCAATGAAATTGAACTTATTGCCAAACTCAATCCGCTCATTACACAAGGGGCACGCAAGAAAGAAGATGAATTCCAATTCAATAAAGATGCAGGCATGTACGTGTGTAAGGCCGGCCATTTAGCGATTCAGAAGGCGCGGACAGGAAAAAAGGGAGTTAACAATAACCAAAAGAATACCTACTACTTCGATGTAGAAGTATGTAAGAGATGTCCGTTCAAAGAAGGATGCTACACCGAAGGAGCAAAAAGCAAGTCCTACTCGGTGAGTATTAAATCTAGCGAACATACGGAACAAATGTCGTTCCAAGAAAGCGAGTACTTCAAAGCGAAGTCTAGAGAACGCTACAAGATTGAAGCGAAGAACAGTGAACTCAAACACAGGCACGGGTATGACGTAGCGTCATCTTCGGGTCTTGCTGGCATGCAATTACAAGGAGCAATGGCGATCTTTACTGTAAACTTGAAGAGAATATTGAAGCTGATGAAGTAAGAAACAAGACATAAAGACCTGAATTTATAACAAAAAGACGACCTTTATTCCTTATTTCTGGAAAATGAAGGTCGCCTTTTTCTTCATGTTTTTAGCTGCTCTGTAAAACTACGAGTTCTTCAGTGGCCTCTTTCAATATAGAGATCATCTTCTTCAATCAGCCTAGACTTTTTAAGAGTGTCCTTTACATAGGGTACAGTTTAAAACAAGGGCATACTTTTTTGACGTGATTTTTAATTCTATAATAAATAAGTTTTTATAAAGAATGAGTTTCATCGTTTTTAAGTTTCCTAACCCATTAATAAAAGAATCTGGGCTATCTAGTATAATTCGTGACATTTCCCCCACCATTCATTACAATAAGAACATACATTCTATTCACTCTTGTTTTTCAGCCTCATATATGGCACCCATTTCCCTCCACCCCTAGGCTTATTTCTGGTACACTACAATATAGAACATTATTATGAAGGTCGCTCATCGTACCACTTACATCCATGAGCGGCAGACCTGGAGGAAACGCAACGTGAAGACGCCTTTACAACCGATAGATGACTGGCGGCACGTATTCAAGCTTGACCCGGACAAAGAAATTGGCGATGAGGCGCTGGATCGTGTATGTTTATCTGGAACTGATGCCATAATGGTCGGGGGATCGAGCGGAGTCACTTTCGAGAACACGGTAGACTTGATGTCCCGCATTCGGCGATATGAGCTGCCGACCGTCCTTGAAGTGTCCGAATTGGATGCGGTCGTGCCTGGCTTTGATGCCTATATGATACCGATGGTGCTGAACACGAACAACGCCAATTGGCTTATTGGTCAGCATCATGAAGCGATTCAACAATATGGTTATATGATTCCATGGGATTTGTTAATCCCAGAAGGGTATATAATTTTGAACCCGGAAGCGACAGCAGCTAAGATTACAGGAGCGGATACGCAACTGTCTCCAGCAGAAGCGGCTGCATATGCGCAGGCAGGAGACAAGCTGATGCGTCTTCCTGTCGTGTATGTGGAGTACAGCGGCATGTTTGGCGACATGGAGTTGGTTAAGAAGGTGAAACGCTCTCTGACGCAAGCCCAGTTGTTCTATGGAGGCGGAATCCGTACAGTAGAGCAAGCCCAAGAAGCGGCTGCCTCAGCTCATACAGTGGTTGTAGGCAATGTCGTCTATGACGACTTGAATGCTGCCCTCGCGACCGTTCTTGCGGTAAAAGAAACAAAGCTGTCTTTATAGCTCATTGATAATAACTAGACCATATAAACATTCATTCACATAACTGCAGAAAGGAGACTGCGCACGAAATGTTTGACTTTTTACGACCGGATTCCAATGGTAACTCAAATTCGAACACAAATTCGAACGTATACGGAGGGTATGGAGCATCCATCGACATTCAAGATGCTATCAAGCGTTTGAACCCTGAACAACGACGCGCTGTTGAGACCACTGAAGGGCCATTGCTCATTATGGCGGGAGCGGGATCAGGCAAGACGCGCGTGCTAACGCATCGCATTGCATATCTAATCGCTACGAGGAAGGCACCGCCATGGAGCATCCTAGCCATTACGTTTACGAACAAGGCTGCACGAGAGATGCAGGAGCGGGTATCCAAGCTGGTTGGCCCAGATGGAAGAGACATTTGGGTATCCACGTTCCACTCCATGTGTGTGCGTATCTTGCGCAAGGATATTGAACGTATTGGATTTACCTCGAACTTTACGATTCTCGACTCGGGGGATCAGTTGTCCGTTATTCGCGGATGCATGAAGGAATTGAACTTGGATACGAAAAAATTCGATCCACGCGCAGTACAAGCTGCAATTAGTACAGCGAAGAACGAATTGCTGACGCCAAGCCGCTTCGAACAGAAGATTGGCGACCACTTTGATGGAATTGTAGCTAAGGTATATACGATGTATCAGAAACGTCTGAAGAGCAACAACTCGCTTGATTTCGATGATCTCATCATGTCTACGATTCAATTGTTCAAGGACGTCCCTGAAGTATTGGATTTTTATCAGAAGAAATTCAAATACATTCACGTCGACGAGTATCAAGATACGAACCGTGCGCAATATATGCTGTGCCGGATGCTGGCTGATCAGCATCAAAACATTTGCGTCGTCGGGGATAGCGATCAGTCGATCTATCGCTGGCGCGGCGCCGACATTACGAACATTCTGAACTTCGAGGGTGACTACCCGAAGGCTACGACGATTATGTTGGAGCAGAACTATCGTTCGACCTCCAATATTCTGAATGCCGCGAATGGAGTCATTAAGCTGAACACTGGACGCAAGCCGAAGAAGCTGTGGACGGAATCGGGTGAAGGCGAGAAGATTAAGCTCTATCAAGCAGATACAGAGCATGATGAGGGTTACTTCGTTACTTCAGAGATTAAACAGAACCATATGGCAAACAAGCATTACGCCGACCATGCGATATTGTACCGGACGAATGCGCAATCTCGTGTCATCGAGGAAATTCTGATCAAGTCGGATATCCCGTACCAGATTGTGGGCGGTGTTAAGTTCTATGATCGCAAAGAGATTAAGGACTTACTTGCCTACTTGCGTCTCATTTCGAATATGGATGATGATATCAGCTTAGAGCGTGTTGTGAATGTACCGAAGCGGGGCATTGGGGCCACGACGATGAATAAGCTGGCTGAAGCAGCAGCTACTCGTGGCGTATCGATGATGAAGGTTATCGCTGACATGGATGCCCTTGATATTTCGCCGAAAACCAAGGGCGCGCTGCGTGAATTCCGCGCGATTATCGACAATCTGAACCACATGGTGGAGTATTTGTCCGTAACGGAATTGACGGAGAAAATGCTCGAACTATCCGAGTACAAGCTGGAGCTGCAGCGCGAGAACACGCTGGAATCGAAGGCACGTCTCGAGAACATCGACGAGTTCTTGTCCGTTACGCAGGAATTCGAGCAGCGTAATGAAGATAAGTCTTTGATTTCGTTCCTGACGGATCTTGCATTGATCGCAGATATCGATTCGATGAACGACGAAGAAGGCAATGAAGAGGAAGATGCCGTCATCTTGATGACGATGCACAGTGCAAAAGGATTGGAATTCCCGGTCGTCTTCATCATAGGTATGGAGGAAGGGGTATTCCCGCACAGCCGTGCATTCAGCGACAATGAAGAGCTGGAAGAAGAACGTCGATTAGCTTACGTAGGTATTACTCGTGCAGAAAAACAGCTATTCCTTACCTGCGCACGCACACGTACTTTGTTTGGTCGTACAAATGCCAATCCTCCTTCTCGTTTCCTGCAGGAAATACCGGATGAAGTGAAGGAAGACGCGACGCCAGAGGGCACACGCTATGGAAGGGTAGACCGTTACGGCCGCAATGCTGCTTCTGCTTCGTACGGAGGGCGTGGGTTAGGTTATTCAGGCGATGGTGGAGCACAAGCACCAGGTACGAAAGGCATTGGAAGCAGCGCTCAAACAGGATGGCGTGCTTCAGGTGGAGCGGGAGCAGGCGCAAGTAGCGGATCAAGTGTGACCGTAACATCAGCAGCGGAAAAAGTGAAGCAGGCGGGAGCCCAAGCCGGAGACTATCAGCCGGGGGACAAAGTATCCCATGCCAAGTGGGGCGTAGGCGTGATCGTGTCGGTAAAGGGAGAGGGCACGGATACGGAGCTGCAAATTGCCTTCCCTGCGCCAGTGGGTGTGAAGCGGTTATTGGCTGCTTTTGCCCCGATTAACAAAGTATAAGTAGACTACCACTACCCAATAGATGATTTGAAATGAGGAAGGAGCCACCTCTTTGACAAATGCGAATGCGCAAACCCGCATGGAACAACTCGTGGCGGAAATACATCGATACAATCACCATTATTATACGCTGGACAATCCTGTCGTTTCGGACAAAGAATACGATAAGCTATATGATGAACTGGTAGCGTTAGAGAAGGAGACGGGCATCGTATTGCCCGACTCTCCTACCCAGCGGGTTGGGGGAGATCTGCTCAAGGGGTTTGAGCCGCATCGCCATCTATCCCGTCTATGGAGCTTGGACAAAGCGCAGGACGAAGAGGATTTGTTCGCTTGGAATCAACGAGTGCTGAAGCTGATCCAAGACTACAACACCAAGAATCCGGACGAGGAGCCGCTGCCGGCTCCATCTTATGTCGTGGAGCTGAAGTTTGATGGCTTGACACTTAATTTGACTTACACTGATGGACTGCTGGTTCAGGCCTCCACACGTGGCAATGGTGTCATTGGCGAGGGGATTTTGCCACAGGTGAAGACGATCCGTTCCGTGCCGCTGTCTATTCCTTTCAAGGATGGGACGATTGAAGTTCAAGGTGAAGGTATTATGAACCTGTCCGTGCTTGAGGCTTATAATAAAACGGCAGCAGAGCCGCTCAAAAATGCTCGCAACGCAGCAGCTGGAGCGCTTCGCAACTTGAATCCGCAGGTGACAGCACTACGGAAACTGAATGCCTTTTTCTATAACGTGGGCTATGCTGATGGGGTTGACTTCGATAACCATCAGGAAATGATGCAATTCTTGAAGGACAATCAATTTAAGGTGAACCCGTATGTCACGTACTTCGATACGATTGAGCAGGTGCGTGCGGAACTCCATCAGATTCAGGAACAGCGCCCATCTCTTGATTACTTGATTGATGGAGCTGTCGTCAAGCTGACCGATATGCGTACCCGCGAGGTGCTCGGATACACGGATAAGTTCCCGCGTTGGGCGGTAGCCTTCAAGTTCGAGGCTGAAGAAACGACAACGGTGCTGGAATCGGTAAGCTGGGAAGTCGGACGTACCGGCAAGATTACGCCAGTAGCTCGAGTTGAAGCTGTTGAGCTGGCTGGTGTAACGGTACAGAACTGTACGCTGAACAACATTGGTGATATCGAACGGAAAAACTTGAAGCATGCGCTTGGTGCACGCGTATTCATTCGCCGATCGAACGATGTCATCCCTGAGATTCTTGGACGTGTTCCGGATGAGGAAGGCGGCGAAGAAATCGTTTATCCGACGGAATGCCCGTCCTGTGGTTACACACTTGAGATGCGGGGCGCGCACTTGTTCTGCAATAATAAGCTGAACTGCAAGCCGCAAATCGTAGCGCGTCTGGCGCATTTTGCTTCGCGGGATGCGATGGACATCGAGACATTCAGCGTGATGACTGCCGAGCAGCTGCACGATGAGCTGAATGTACATGAGCCGTCCGACCTGTTTGCACTTACACTTGATCAATTGGTTGGCTTGAATCGATTCGGAGAGAAAAAGGCGAGCAACTTGCTAGCAGCACTTGAGAAGAGTAAAACACGTGATTTGCCGGCCTTCTTGTTCGCGCTCGGAATACCGAATACGGGCAAGACGACGACGAAGGCATTGGCTGAGCATTTCGGCACGCTGGAGAACATCATGCAGGCTTCTGAAGAGGAGCTCGTGGCGATTCAGGATGTCGGGGCGATTGTAGCGGACAGCATCGTAACGTATTTTGCGGATCCAATTAACCGCGCGAGCATCGACCGCATGTTGGAGCTGGGTGTGAAGCCGCAATCCGCTGAGAAGCAGGCTGAGGTAAATACAGATTCGATATTCTATGGCAAAACAGTCGTATTAACAGGTTCCTTGCAATTGCTGACGCGTGATGAGGCGACTGCCAAGCTGGAAGCATGCGGTGCGAAAGTAACGGGGAGCGTATCGAAGAAAACCGATCTGGTTATCGCAGGAGAGAAGGCAGGCAGTAAGCTCGCCAAGGCTGAGCAGCTTGGAATACCTGTCATTACTGATGAAAATGAACTGATCCGGTTGTTGAACGAGGCGCTAGGTACAGGAAGTTCCGAAGAGTAACCGTTGCAATTGGTGAAGCAGCTACAATAGAAACTGATCGAGTAACTATGAAATAACTGCATTAGTAGCTGTTTCATCATTCGCCAGCGACATGAATTATGTTCGGACGATGCTTCCTCAAGAACCTTGATGACCTATCGCATCATTGAACAGTAAGAATATGTATGCTACAATTTGCTTATAATAAACAGAAGACCACAGCGCCAACTGTGATCTTCGTCCCACAATAACCGCTAGATGAGCGGTTGGCTTATCAAAAGTGCGTAAGTAGACCGCATACCTTTGTGAGAGGGCGGTCTACTTTTTCTTTAAGTAGGTGAGCAAAGC
>NZ_JMDX01000171.1:0-13328 GCF_000935845.1 Paenibacillus sp. E194 | reverse complement strand
GCAGTATCAGGAGCGACATACGGCCATTTCATGGATAAGGCCGCTCCATCAGGCAGTCGAGATACGTTTAATGTAGAGGATCTGGCAACTGGATTCATTCGCTTTGACAATGGGGCGACGCTCCAGCTGGAAGTAAGCTGGGCTTCACATATCGAGAAGGAACAATCGTTCGTGGAGCTGCGCGGGACACAAGCTGGCTTCAGCCTGCATGATAATGAGCTTCAGATGTTCACAGTTGCTGCTGGCAAGCATATGAACATGAAGCCCGAAGGATTCACAGACGGATCAGGACATAAGGAGAATGTGGATCACTTTGTCGATGTAATATTAGGCAAAGCTGATCCGATATTCACACCAGAACAGGGTGCAGACATGATCCGCATACTAAATGCGATTTATGAATCGGCGGAGCTTGGTCAAGAGGTAAGATTGTCCCTATAGCCATTCATGCTGATGTAAACCTAAGTACAAAGGAGCTGTACGCTCGTTATGTACTTAGGTTTTTTTGTGTTCAACAAGCACATCCTATTAATTACGTATGGTTCATGGTGTGACAACTCGCGTCAATTGCCGGGAAGCCGTGTCGCCTATTCTGCCGTGAAGGCGTCGGAGTTCCAGGGTGCCCAGCAGCAGGACAGGCATCTCATCTTCATCGACCTGCAGGGAAGGGTGGACACTAGAGGGGAAAGTATGGCATGCTGAAAAAGATGGACGCATTCATATGATGCCATATCATTAGAATGCAAATCGATCCGTACTGACGATACAGATCCGGGTCGATTTGCGATAGCGGCTGTCTTTGGATTGTACTATTTGCAATCACTGCACTTGCGATTCAGCGGAGACGGAATTAGCGGAAACTAAGGGAGGAGCCATCTCCAATGAAATTAAAGAGAAATCGGTCGATAGGTATAAAGCTTATGGGGGGCGTTTTATTCATTGTATTAATATGGGTTGCTGCGGATATGTGGTATTCAGACACGAAACAGGTTGCTGCTGTTCCTCTGCAGCTAACGGAGCAGCAATCGCCGCTCCTGTTGTTTGTTGCGAAACACATGATGAGCAGCGAGGGCGGAGTCTTTACGAATTTGCGTGACGACTTGCCTGAGTCAGAGCATCAAGCAGCCAATCATCAGATGCTCTCAGAATCAACAGGGCTGATGATGTTGTATGCAGTACAGGTGAACAATCGTAATCTGTTCGATAATCAGCTCGCGTTCTTGCAGCGGCGTCTATTAGCGGAGAAGGGCTACGTTCGCTGGCGCTACTCTCCCAAGCATGAACCGACTGACGTTAATGCGGCGGTCGATGATCTGCGTATTGCTCGGGCGCTGCTCGATGCGGATCAATTATGGGGGGTCGAGGAAGCAAGACGGATTGCGAAGGGAATCAGCAAGACGCTGTTGGATGGCAATGTGAGCAAGGACTACATGTTCGACCATTATGATTGGAAGTATAAATCCCGCTCAGACCGTGCAACGATCTCCTATATGGATATTCATACAATGGGAATGCTGGCTGCGTTCGATAAGAAGTGGGAGACGGTTCGGAATAACAGTTTGCAGCTAATGAAGAAGGGCTCGCTTGGGAACGGGTTGTTCAAGACGTACTGGACACCTGATCAAGGTTATTCCTCTACGGAATCCATCAATATGATTGATTCCCTATATACTGCGTTGTACTTGGCGGAAGAAGGCGAGGATGTAAGTGCGACAATCCGATTTTTGAAGCAGGAATGGAGCCTCCACAAAGGGAAGATCCCGAGTGTATACGCAGAGGATGGGAGTGTCCGAGAGACATTCGAATCTCCATCGGTCTATGCGCTTGCTATTCAGCTTCTACAGCGGAAGAATGAGCATGAACTTGCAGAACAACTGAAGCAGAGAATGTATGCATATGCCGTACAGCGTGCCTCCTCGCCGAATTTCGGCGGCTTTGTTGAAGAGAAGGACAATAGTGCCTTCTCGTTCGACCAGCTGCAAGTATTGTTGACGGAAGACAGTCCTGCAGGAAGTAAGAAGAATGAAATCAAGGGAAAGTGAACTAAACGGAAACGGAATCCACAAGTAGATACGATGATGGATGAACTGGGTTAGGTTATAGGAAAGGGACTGCCTTGGCAGATAGTCACTTATCTGCTGGGCGGTCCTTTTACATAGTTGAAATTTGTAATGCTGTAGGAATCATTGCTTTTAGATCCTAACTCGATACAATGAAATGGAGAAATAAATTGGGGTGACAGTATGAAAGAATGGTACGAGCGGAGTTTCGGTCGCGACTATTTGGTTGTATATAAACATCGTGATTTTCAAGGGGCCGCACAAGAAGTGCATCGGATGATGAAGTGGCTGGAGCTGCCCGAAGCAGCCTCTGTGCTGGATTTATGCTGTGGGATGGGCAGGCACTCACTTGCGCTTGCGGAGGCTGGGTACAAGGTGACAGGAGTAGATCTGTCTGAGGTGCTTCTACGAGAGGCGGCGAAGCTGGATGAAGAGCATGTCGTAACCTTCTTGGCAGGGGACATGAGAGAGCTGCCAGTAGAGGAGGCGTTTGATGCCGTCGTGAATTTATTTACTTCTTTTGGATATTTCCAAGCGGATGAAGACAATGGGCAGGTATTCCATGAAATTTATCGGGTGCTTCGTCCGGGCGGGCAATTTATTATAGACTTCTTAAACCCGAGCTATATTATGCAGCATCTGGTTCCAGTATCTGAGCGCCAAGATGAAGGGACATGGATTCAAGAGAAGCGATATGTTGAGAATGGATTCGTGAAGAAGGAAATTACGTTGACGGATGAGGGTTCAGGGGAACAGCGCCATTATGAGGAGCGTGTTCGACTGTATGAATTGGACGATTTCCATCATATGATTGAAGAGGCAGGGTTGCAAATGGAGAAGGTATATGGCGGGTATGATGGTTCCTTATACAATGAAGCCGTTTCTTCTCGACTCATCATGGTTGGAACACGTCCGGAGTAAGTCTGAATTAGCAATTGGCAGCGATAACATGGGTGCATTAGACCGGTATAGATGATTGAATGTAGACTCAATCTGTGGATGAGGAGGAACAAGTAATGAAGTTACAGCGGGTGAATGCGAATATTTATGTAGCCAAAATGCCGCTCCCTAACTCACTTCGGTGGGTGAATACCTATTTGCTTCATGGCTCAGCAGGTTGGACTATCATTGATCCAGGGCTTCGTAACAATGAGACAGAGAGTGCATGGGTTAGTTTGATGGGGGAAATGGACATTCATGCTGGCAACACGACTTCCATTGTGCTGACGCATTACCATCCAGATCATAGCGGGATTGCCGGCTGGCTACAGCAGCGGTTGTCCGTACCCGTATGGTTGTCGGAAATAGGCTGGAATCACGTTGAAAGACTGTGGGATGGGAGATCTCCTATGACTGTGGACATGCAGCAATTGTACCGTGAGCACGGGGCGCCGATAGCGGTAGTGGAATCCATCGGAGTCCATATGGATAGCTTCATTCCCCAGGTAACCCCGCTGCCCGATATATCGTTCATTAGGGATGGAGATTTGGTGACGCTAGGGGATGATGCTTGGCAGGCACTTGAGACAGGAGGGCACGCTCCAGGCCATATGAGCTTCTATCATGCGGAAGAGCGCATAATATTGTGCGGTGATCACGTTCTGCCGCAAATAACGCCGAATGTTAGCCTCATGCCGAATAGTGATCCCGAGCCACTGCAGTCCTTCCTCATCGGGCTAGAGCGTCTTGCGGCTCTGGATGTAGAACTGGCGCTTCCAGGGCATCGGCATCCATTCCAACATTTCAGGAGTCGAGCGGAAGAGTTAATCCAGCATCATGAAGCACGTCTGCAGGAGATGCAGGACGTGCTCCACAAGCCGATGACAGCCTACGAGCTGTGCTGTGCCAGCTTCGGTACGCTGGAGCGTCTAACTGTGCACCAATTCCGCTTTGCAATGGGCGAGACTCTAGCTCATCTCGTCGAACTTCAACGGCGCGGCTTAGCGATGACTACTTCTGCTTCTGGCGAGTTCATGCTGTGGAAGTCATCATAAACTACATAGATTGCATTTCTTGCTCGCGTTCCGCTTGCTTGCGGTGAGCAATTCGGCTGCTTGCCGCAGCGGCAATGGCGCCTACGATATCATCAAGGAACGTATGGATCTGCCCGCTATCCTTATTGTTTAATCGTTCCAAGACTCCTGGCTTCAGTTTATCGACATATCCGTAATTGGTGAATCCGATGCTTCCATATACATTAACAATGGAGAAGGCTAGAATTTCGTCCACGCCATACAATCCCTCATCATTCTCGATCATTTCTTGCAGCGCGGGTGTCAGCTTCCCTTCTTCTGCCAAGATATCCAGCTGGATACCGGTCAGAACCGCATTTTGAACTTCACGTTTGCGCAGCACCTGTTCCACATTGTAGATACAATAGTCGATTGTCAATTCGGGGAAATATTTTTGCTGCAAGAACATGACCAACTCTGCGATCTCTTCTATGCGAACTCCCCGTTTACGCAGCCACTCGCGTGTCTCAGCTTCGACTTTCTCACTGTCTAGGCTATACGCCTTGGCAGTATGTTTATGATCTGTCATGGAAGTCACCTCTATCTCTTGTCATCATTTCTATACCTATCATTTTGCACCATTTCATGAGGAAAGTATACGACAATGATATACCCAATCCCTGCTTTCCTTACTCTCATTCTCTTGTATTTTCTCGTTGACAATATAGAAACCTCGTCATGTTTTGGACAGCCCTCTCGTATATATAGGTGTATGACGAAGGGACGCCTTATGCACGCTTTACATAAGTAAATAGGCTCCCGCTGATCACACGATAGATGCATAGAGGAGGCTGCTTCGCCTATGGTGCGGACACAATATTTTCGACAAGGTGTACTGGCAGCGGTACTGACGCTGCCCTTGCTATTAACAGCTTGCAATGGCACGAGCGGTGCGATCGATCCGCCGCCAGCAGATGTTGAGGCTAAGATGATGACTGCAGCAGATGGGAAGAGCGGCATAAATGTCAATCCAACGGATGCAGCGCAGCAGCAAGCGAATATGACGATATATGCGCAGGATCGCCACGGCTACTTGGCTCCAATATCGTATCAATGGAACTCTGAAGATCCGGCGGTAGTGGCACAGGCCTCACTGGAGATGCTGGTGAAGGACGGGGTGCATAAGGGAATGCTGCCTCCGGGCTTTACGGCCACGCTGCCGAAAGGGACGAGCTTGAAGGTAACGCTCAAGCCGGAGCAGAAGACCGCATTTGTGGAATTATCGAAGGAATTTGCCGGTTACGACAAGAACGATGAGCGCAAGGTGATGGAGTCTATCACGTGGACGCTTACTTCTCTGCCGAATGTAGATCAGGTGCAATTGTGGATGGATTCTAAGAAACTGTCTGAGATGCCAGTAGACCACACCCCAATGGATACGCCGCTTTCCAGACAATTAGGAATTAATTTAGAGAAGGATTTGTCGGTCAATTATCTGCGCTCCATGCCGGTTACGTTGTATTTTTCCAGTTACAGTGAAGAGGGAAAGGCCTATTTTATTCCTGTGACTAGACTGGTTGAGCCATCGTCGGATTCGGTGAGAGCGACACTGGAACAGATGATATCCGGACCGTTGAATAAGAAGGCGATGAATATGGTCATGACCAAAGAAACGAAAATTAATGATATTGCGGCTGACGGAGAAACGCTGACAGTGGATCTTGCTGATACGATGTTCGAAAAAGGGGATCAAGTTCCTGCTGAATTGGTGAAGGCGGTCGTTCTATCGCTTACTGAACGGCAAGGGGTGAAGAAGGTTCAGTTGAAAATAAACGGCAATATGGATATTCAAGGAACAGACAAGATAAACTATTCGGAGCCGGTCACGCGGCCTGTTGTAAATATGGCTTGGAAAGGATAGATGCTTTTCGCCAAGCTCTTTGGTAGAATAGGGGATGTTACTTTTTACGGACGACAGTGGAAATGTAGGAGGCACTATTAAATGAGAAGCAACGGACGCAAGGCGGATGAACTCCGCCCGGTTACGATTCGAACAAACACAAACAAGTACGCAGAAGGATCCGTATTCATCGAAGTAGGCGACACGAAGGTGCTGTGCACGGCTACGGTTGACGAGAAAGTTCCTCCGTTTATGAAGGGGCAAGGCAAGGGCTGGATTACAGCAGAGTATTCGATGCTCCCACGTGCAACGCAGACACGCAACCAGCGTGAAGCGAACCGGGGCAAGTTAACCGGCCGTACGATGGAAATTCAACGGCTGATTGGTCGGGCTCTACGCTCGGTTGTTGACTTGCATGCATTAGGTGAGAGAACAATTACGCTTGATTGCGACGTTATTCAGGCTGATGGTGGTACACGCACGACTTCTATCACCGGTTCCTTTATTGCGATGGCAATGGCGATTCATAAAGTGGCGAACCAGCATTCATTGCATAAATACCCGATTACGGATTTCCTTGCATCGGTTAGCGTTGGTGTCATTCAAGGAAATACGCTTCTTGACTTGAATTACGAAGAAGATTCTTCAGCGAAGGTCGATATGAATGTTGTGATGACAGGACAAGGCAAGTTCGTTGAAGTGCAGGGTACAGGGGAAGAGAGTCCATTCACACGTGAAGAGCTTAACGAGCTCCTTGCCAGCGCGGAGAAAGGGATCTTGGAGCTTGTTGAGATGCAGAAGGAAGCACTTGGCCCGATTGCAGACAAAATTGCTGCACGAGCAGCGTTGGAGCATGGGGAGGCAGCCGGTCATGCATCTAGCAAGTGATACGATCATTATTGCGACGAGCAACCAAGGCAAGCTGAAGGAATTTCAGCTTGCCTTCGCCTCGCTTGGCAAGCGTGTGCTCAGCATGGCAGACTATCCGCAATTGCCTGAAGTTGTGGAAGACGGAGATACCTTCAAGGCAAACGCGCTGAAGAAGGCGCAGGAAGTCGCTGAAGCGATTCAACTTCCTGTTCTTGCAGATGATTCAGGACTTTGTGTGGAGCGTTTAGAGGGTGCCCCTGGTGTGTATTCTGCACGATATGCTGGTGGGCATGGCGATACGAAGGCGAACAACGCCAAGCTTCTCGAAGAGTTGAAGAAGCTGCCGGTATCCCGTACAGAACATGAGGGCTTGGGAGAAGAAGTAGAGCATGTACTGAGTGCGGCTCAATTCGTCTGCTGCCTCGTGCTGTATGATCCAGCAGAGAAGCGGTATGTCGATGTCACGGGCACATGTGATGGATTCATCCTTGACGAGGAGCGTGGAGAGCATGGCTTCGGCTACGATCCGCTCTTCTATGTTCCTGCATTCGGCAAGACGATGGCGGAGCTGTCACCAGAGCAGAAGCAGAGCATTAGCCATCGCGGCAACGCGATTCGCAAGCTGCTTGAAGTGATGCAGGCGGAGCAAGCAGAAGTATAGCTGAAAGATGCATCTTGATCCTGCATGCTGGATCAAGATTACTGCATGTTACATAGCTGCATAATGCATGTTTCTCTTCGAGAGAACAAACGCAGCAGAAGTATTTTTAACCCAATTTCAACGGCATAACAAGCATCGGAGGGCACCTTACTGCATAGTTAGTTAAGGTGTCCTTTTTTTCACATCAAAATACTAAGAATTGATGCTTTCCAACTGCGGAAAAATATGAGAAAATATTGGGCAATAAGGCGAAGGAGGATTGGTTGAAGATGAGTGAAGCTCCACGTGAATTGGGATTGGAAACTTTAGCTGTGCATGCAGGACAGGAGGTAGACCCGACTACATTGTCCCGCGCGGTTCCGCTGTATCAAACAACGTCTTACGCGTTTAAGGATACTGATCATGCTGCGGATTTATTTGCTTTGAAGGAGTTTGGCAACATTTATACACGGTTGATGAATCCCACAACAGATGTGTTTGAGAAGCGAGTCGCTGCCTTGGAAGGCGGTGCAGCGGCGCTGGCTACTGCCTCTGGTCAGGCTGCGATTACGTACGCTATATTGAATATCGCGGGAGCAGGGGATGAGATTGTCTCTGCGACGAGTCTGTATGGCGGAACGTATAATCTGTTCGCGACAACATTAGCGAAGCTCGGCATTACGGTTCGGTTCGTTGATTCCAGCGATCCGGAAAACTTCCGCAAGGCGATTACGAGCAAGACGAAGGCGCTGTATGCGGAGTCGATCGGCAACCCTAGGGGCGATATTCTCGATATTGAGGCAGTAGCGGATATCGCTCATGATCATGGTATCCCGCTCATCGTAGACAACACATTCCCAAGCCCATTCCTGCTTCGCCCCCTTGAGCATGGTGCGGATATTGTTGTTCATTCCGCAACGAAGTTCATTGGCGGTCATGGCACCTCGATTGGCGGGGTAATCGTAGATGGAGGCAAGTTCAATTGGGCTGCCAATGATAAGTTCCCGGGATTGACAGAGCCGGATCCTAGCTATCATGGGGTTGTATATACGGATGCTGTTGGGCCAATCGCATACATTATTAAGGCCCGTGTGCAATTGCTGCGCGATATGGGAGCTGCCATTTCTCCATTCAACGCATTCCTGCTTCTTCAAGGGCTCGAGACGCTTCACCTGCGTATGGAGCGCCATAGTGAGAATGCATTGAAGGTTGCTCAGTTCCTTGAAGCACATGAAGGTGTGCAGTCGGTCAGCTACAGTGGTTTGTCCAGCCATCCATCTTATGAGCTTGCACAGAAGTATCTGCCGAAGGGCCAGGGTGCCATCTTAACATTTGAGATTAAGGGCGGAATCGAAGCAGGACGCCAAGTGATTAATCACGTCAAGCTCTTCTCTCATCTTGCGAATGTTGGTGATTCGAAGTCGCTCATTATCCATCCTGCCAGCACAACGCATCAGCAATTGAGTGAGGATGAGCAAATTGCTGCAGGTGTAAATCCAGGACTTATTCGTTTATCTATCGGTACGGAATCCATTGACGATATCTTATTTGATTTGGATCAGGCGATCCGTGCAAGTCAGCCTGCTGCTGTCAAATAAGAAACCATAAAAACAAAGACACACGGGTTACGCTGCTGCGTATCCCGTGTGTCTTTTTATTGGATGAATGAGCTCTTGTGGGCTTCAGGTTTCAGGTTACCATGCTACACGAATGCGGTATTCTCGCAGCCAAGTGTCCATTTGAAGCAAATAAGCAAATAATTGAGGGCCGGACATCAGTTGACCGAACCAAGGAAAGTTCGAGCTCGCTTCCTCGGAGGCTGCGATACTGCGGATTCGCTCCACATTCACAAATTGATGGAGTGGGGATGATGTATCATCCAGCCGCTCTAACGCAAGACGACGAACGGTATTCAAGTAGTTCGGATTGTGGGTTTTCGGATAAGGACTCTTCTTGCGGTACAGCACATCTTCCGGCAATACGCCTTCAAGTGCTTTGCGAAGCAGACCCTTCTCTCGCCCACCATATGTCTTAATGCTCCATGGAATGTTGAATACATACTGGACGAGGCGGTGGTCTGTATAAGGAACACGAACTTCTAATCCAACACCCATGCTCATTCTGTCCTTGCGATCCAGCAAGGTAGGCATGAAGCGGGTAATATTGAGATAGGACATGACCCGCATCTTGGCGGCTTGTGCATCTTCGCCAGGTAGGACAGGGACTTCGCGAACGGCATCTGCATACCGATCGGCTACGTACTGCTCTGAGCGAAGCAAGGTAGCGACTTCAGGCTTCAGGAGGCTGGAACGCAGTGGGGTAGCTAGTGCCCACGGGAAGGTACCGGCATTCAGGGCATCTTCTCGATGGAACCAAGGATATCCGCCGAATACTTCATCGGCCGCCTCGCCGGAGAGAGCGACAGTGGCGCCTTGCTTGATTTCCTTACAGAATAAGAGGAGAGAACCATCAATATCGGTCATGCCTGGCAAATCACGAACCTTCACAGCCTGTTCTAGGGAGGCGACAAGCTCAGGGGTATCGAATTTGATCCAATGATGGGTTGTGCCAAGTTCCTCCACCATACGGTGAATCCAGGGCTCATCAGCATTGGGTTGAAATGCATGAGATTGGAAGTACAGATCGTTATCAACATAATCGACCGAGTACGTATGCACCTGGCCAAGTCTATGCCGCTCGTAATGTTGAACGGTAAGGGCCGTCAGCGCACTGGAATCCAGTCCGCCAGATAACAAGGTGCAGACGGGTACGTCAGAGATGAGCTGCCGCTCAACAGTATCCTCCAGCAGCTCACGCACATGTCTAGCTGTCTGTTCGGCGTCCTCTTCATGCGGGATGCTCTCTAGCTTCCAGTAGCAATGAATTCTAAGACCATCCGGACTGTACTTCAAGGTGTGGCCTGGCCGCAACTCCGATAGCGCTTGGTATATACCGTGTCCCGGGGTTCGAGCGGGTCCAATCATCCATATTTCAGCGGCTCCCTCCAGCCCGATGACCGGTTCGATGTCCGGGTGAGCAAGCAATGATTTAGGCTCAGAACCGAATGCGAACCAGCCCTCGCCCTGTGAATAGAACAATGGCTTCACCCCGAGACGATCACGAGCCATGAACAGCTGTCTTCCCGATTCATCCCATATTGCAAAGGAAAAGATGCCGTTAAACCGTTCAACACAAGCCTCTTGCCACTCTAGATAGGCAACAAGCAGCACTTCCGTATCACACTGCGTGACAAATGAATGTCCGCGGCTGATTAATTCTGTTCTTAATTCCCTCATATTGTACAGTTCGCCATTATATACAATGGCGAACACCCCTTGCTCCGTGTGCCGAATCATCGGCTGGGCGCCATTCGCGGGATCAATGACAGATAAGCGCCGGTGCCCCAGCGCACATGAACTGGTTAACCATGTTCCCTTCGCATCCGGCCCACGAGCGGATAATGTTGCGGTCATTTGTTCGACAACGCCAGAACATTGGGTCAAATCACGGTTCCAGTCAATCCATCCTGTAATTCCACACATGTTACGTTCATCCTTTCCGCACCAATCTGTCCATCCGGAAGAACGAGCACCGGCATGCTGGAAGATTGAGATAATACCATGGGTATGCGCAAATCGGCATAAGATGTATGTCCATCGGGAGATGATAAAAAAAGCTTCACATATAAGCAGAACTAAAGCTGCATGAAAAGCAGGACTAAAAGAAGCATTGGCTCCAAGGAGAAAAGGAGGGGCTGAATGGAGCGACAACCTTATTATGTATCCGTGCAGCAGCGTTCTGTTGTGGCAGAACAAGATGCAGGAAATTATGAATTCGTTGTCTACGCGAATGAGGCAGAGAGGGACAAGCTGCAAAGGTTGCTCAATGAAGTGGATGACGCTGAGACAGATGGAATGTGGGATAACATCATGTTAGTGACGAACCAAACGAATGATAGGATTAACGTCCCTTATCAGCTCCACTTGAACAGAGTATATGCCTACATATACGCAATCGGGACTTCTGAAACAAAGCGATTTGTGGAGCAAATGTTGAAGTGAGGAGAGATGACCGTAATGGAATTTAAAGCTGCAAAATTTCGTCGTCCTGTCGAAATCGAAGGGCGTCTGTGTGCAGAAGTAGGACTTATCCCTGATGATGACAAGGAGACTCCTCTGCTTGCGTATGTGGCTCCTGTACGAAATGGTGGTTATGAGATTGTTCGCCTGATGCGCAACGATGCGCATTATGAAGCAGATTGGTATGACAACAATTTGCATAACGCCTTCGAGGAAATCGCTGCGGAGGAGTTCATTATAAGCAATAACGAAATAAGCTGCAGTGATCGCGATTCGATTGTTGATGCTGTCTTAGGTTCCACAGAAGTTCGAGCAGCGGTGGATGAGTTGTTTCAATTAGACACGTAATGCTTTCCGTTATCCGCAGCGGAAATGGTTCGCTTTCTTATCATCGGCTTTTCGTATGGAAGAAATGATCAAGGTACGATGAAGGGAGGTGAGTAAACGATGTCAGAGCAATTCAAGCAAAATAAGGGCAATAAATATGCCCATCAGAAGAAACATGCGGATGCCGTACTATCAAAAAACTTCAAGCATCCAGGCGAGAAGAACCATTGGGAGTTTCACAATAAGTAGGATTTGTCTCGAAAGCAAGTAGGCGGCAATTATACAGGGCTCTGCGATAAGCAGAGCCTCTCATGCAGAGGTGCTCTGGGATCGATGTGAGTGGAAGATAAAAAAAGCCTCACCAACCAATAAAAGGTTCTGTGAGGCGTATTCATGTATATTTAGTAAGCAAATGAATGGCGTCCCAGGAGGGATTCGAACCCCCGACCGACGGCTTAGAAGGCCGTTGCTCTATCCAGCTGAGCTACTGGGACATGAATAAGTTAAATTTAGAACATAAATGATTGTATCAAAGAAATTAAATCTTAGCAATAGAAAAATGAAAAAATATTAATTTACATATCTTTTACAGTTTGAGTATCAGGAAAGCACATATGGTGACCGCGCAGGATAAAGAGTGAATATGATATAATGCATCATATAAGAAGCTTACCTAATTGAGGGAGAACGAGCTGCATACATAGAAGAGTTTATCGTAATACAAAGGCGCAGTACAGAAAGCAGGTGTTCGTATGACAGAAGATTACAAAGAGCCGGCAAAGAATAAAGTCATCCTGTTTCCGAAAACTCATGATTACTACCAAATTGAGCTGACACGGATGCTGGAATCTGAGCGTTACGGCGAAGCAATTGCCCTTCTACAATTCCTGCTGACATGTGATGGTGAGGACGAACGGATTCGGGAAGAGTGGGACGCGCTGCTGCAATGGCTCGTGTCGGCGTTCCCGGAGGCAGAGCGCGCTGCTCGTGATTTGAATATGGCTGAGGGAATAGCCAGTTGGCCGGAGTCCACACCGGAAGAGGAGTCTGAAGAGACCGAACAAGATATCCTGCGACGCCAATTCCAGCAGAAGCTGAATGCGGACGGACAATATACAGAGCGATTGTTTGCTACCCTTGTAGAGGGGGAGATGGATGACCGCAAGCTCCTTATTCTTGAGCAGCTTGCAGCAGCAGAAGATCTGGGTGTTGATGAAGCTTTGGCTAAACTGCTCAAAGAGGAGAACCTTAACTCCTTGCTTCAATTCGGAATTCTTCAAGTTATGAAGAGACGGGGGATGCATGGAGAAATCCGATTCCCTCGCGGGCAGGAGTCGCTGGTCGTACAAATAGAGGACACTCCGCTTGATAATTCGGGGTTCCCAGAGGCCGCCAAGGCACCAGCGGTGCGTGTGAACGAGGCCGCTTCTGTAAGAGAGCCTTCTCTTGCTTATTTTGCTCAGGAGATATGGCAGCAGTATTTGAAGCATATTTACGGTT
>NZ_JMDX01000170.1:0-13355 GCF_000935845.1 Paenibacillus sp. E194 | reverse complement strand
TTGCGCAAGGACTGCTGCTCTTTCTATTGGTTTTCCCTTTAAGATTAATCGCCTTGTCCGCGTAGACGGGCCATTTGCTGCCAGACTGTTCCGACAGCTTCTTCACCGGAACGGATGCGTTCAATTGCCATGCGTGCTTGCAAGGCAACCTCGAATTCGGGATCTTGAGCGGCGTGCTCAAGTGCTGTCAGCGCACGGTCATCACCAGCTTCATAGAGGAAGCGGGCTGCGCGCCAGCGCACGAGCTTATTCTTATCTTGGAGAGCTTCGATCATCGGCTCGATCGCAATCGGATCACCGATATCGGACAGCGTATCTCCGGCTGTGCGGCGAACACTAACGGAAGTGTCCTTGAGCGCTTCAATGAGAAGCGGCATACATTCGTCGGTTTTGATTTCCCCTAAATATACAACTGCAAGGCGGCGTATCTGGCTCTGTTCATCATGAAGAGCCTTCGCAATGAGTTCCAACCGTTCTGGCGTCGGTTCCATTCGATCCAGAGCTGCGTAACGAACGCGCCAATCTGGATTATTCAGATGCTGCTTGAGTTCTTCTTCAGACCATTCCCGGCGCTCTTCAATAAATGGCTCATCTGTGCGGCCCTTCGCGATGGCTTGGTTCACAAGGGAAGCTACACGTTCTTCGGTATAGGCTGCCTCCAGTTCCTGCTCAACCTCGCGTGCAATGTCCGCAAGCTCCCCGTAACGAATTCCGTAGTCACTGAGCTTGCGTTCCTTGATTAGAGTGGCGCTCGCTACTTCCGTTACTGCACGAACGAAACGATCAGAGAGGCCGACGCGCTCTTCTTGTCCATTGGCCTGCACCCGAATCTGCATCGGGATGCTGCGGAAGTATTGCACATATACCTGTGCCTCACCGAATGATGTCCAAGAAGCCAGATCTTCCTCTTGGGTGCTGTCTGCTTGCGATTGTCCGAACAGGCCGCGAACCTCGTCAAGGATACGAGCCCAGTCCGCGTTCGGGAAGCGGTCTAGCGCGATAAAATCAGCGGTATGGAATACGCTCTTTACGCCCTCGATGTCGAGCAAGCTAGCGATCAGCGGGGAAGCAGAGCGTCGATTTTCTTCTGAATAGGTACGGCGAATGCCGGCAGGCAATGTTTCGTCCAAGTGGAGCTTCATGGAATTCGGACTTGGCGTCGGTTCAATTGTGATTAAGTTCATTGACATACACCTCCATTGGCGTGTGGTTTGCTTCTATTGTATCTTATCGGAGAGTGGGGAACAATGAAGGGAACATGCTTGCAGCTGCCAGGCATTTCATTATTGCTCGGTGAAGGGAATTAGGCCGTACTCTGCAAGGTGGTTGGATCATCTCATTTTGTGTAATACATAGTAATGAGGGATTCGACCAAAGCAGAAGAGCATGCATAGGATGGAAGGATGTCAGCAGCTGTGAATGGCATCTGTCGGATGTAAGGATATTAAGAATTGATATAGGTAAGAGGGTCAGGAGGTTATGAATGACCCCGTTAGATGTATGGATATCATGTTAGAGATGGCATCCGCCAGATGGTATAGAGTCAGGGAACTGGAGTCGAATTGGTGATGGAGACATGGTTCTGGTATGCTAAAGATTAGGAGATAGTATTTGTCATTCGTCCCGTTGCAAGGGAGAGGGTAGCCCTTGTCATTCGATCCGAATTATTCGCAAATGAGGTGGTGCTTATGAAGCGCTATTACGTCAATATGGACGATGTGACAACGGTTAAAGCATGGAATCAATTTCGACGTTGGCAAGCAGAGCGCAAAGAACGATTAAAGACGAAGGATTATTCCTATGTCGTACCAAATGTGAAGCCGGATATCGCTCGCTTGAACGCTAATCGAACAGAGACAACGATTACGTGGATCGGTCATTCGACCTTCCTGCTGCAAATAGGTGGATTGAACATTGTCACAGATCCGGTATGGGCTGCAAGAATGGCGACACAAGCTAGGCTTGCTCCGCCAGGTATTCCGATTGAGGAAATGCCCCCAGTCGATGTTGTTCTCATCTCGCATTCTCATTACGATCATCTGCATATACGGTCATTACGACGATTGGTAGGGCCGAACACGATGCTGATTGTACCTGACGGGCTGCTTAGTAAGCTGAGACGCAAAGGATTTTCCATTATACATGAACTGGCCTGGTGGGAGCATCTAACCGTGGCGGATCGGGTGAAAATTTCGTTTGTACCGGCACAGCACTGGACGCGTCGGACGTTGACAGATATGAATCGTTCCCATTGGGGCGGCTATGTTCTTGAGCATGTTGCACAAGCGAAAAAGACATCCAGAGGTTCAGATTCAACCGGCACGTTAACAGGCGACGGTTCTCCAGCGAATCAATCGAGCCAGGAGACCGTACGTGAGACGATATATTTTGCGGGCGATAGCGGATATTTCCGTGGGTTTGAGCTTATCGGCCAGCGCTTCCACATTGATGTTGCCCTATTGCCGATTGGCGCATACGAGCCGGAATGGTTCATGTCGCAGCAGCATGTTACCCCAGAGGAAGCATTGCAGGCATTTGAAGATGTGAAGGCAAAAGTGATGATCCCGATGCATTATGGAGCGTTCAAGCTGGCTGACGATACACCGCGGGAGGCACTAGATCGGCTGGAAGCGGATCGGGTGAAGAGAGGAATTGCGAGCGAGCGAATTCATATTTTAGCGCACGGTGAATTATGGAGCTATGCAGAAGCATTTGGTCAATCCGTTCAACATGCTCAAGCTGCGTCGCCTAAGGCACGAATGAAATCGCAATAAGCTACATGCCAGGCATACAGACAGATACACGTGAAAAGTAAAAGCGGACTAACGTATAGGAGGGCTGTCCCAAAAAGATAGAAACTAATGGGTCAGACTCGTAAGAAGTGCAAAGACGCCTCCAACTCCACGGAAGAAGTGGGGATGGAGGCGTCTTTCTTACACATGTTCATACGAATGTGGGGCACCCGAAATCAATAGTACGTCTGGGATAGCCCCCGTTCGTGTTAGAGATATCGGATGGTATGGGCTCGCATTATCTGCGCTTGCTCGGTCGGCTGCTCATCTTCGATAGCTTTTTGTTGTTCTGTACGTGTTGGCGGGCAAGCTGCGCATTCTCCGAACGACGCATGTATGCAATCTCACGTTGGAGCTTTTGATAGCCGCGTAGTCTGCTGGAATCCAGCTCGCCTGTATGAATAGCCTCACGTACAGCACATCCAGGCTCTCGCTCATGCTTGCAGTCGCCGAATCGGCATTGCTCTGCAAGGCTTTCAATATCCTCGAAGGTATTCGACAAGCCTTCACTATCGATAGCGGTCATGCCGACTTCTCTCATGCCTGGCGTATCAATGAGCCATGCCCCGCCCTGCAGACGGAGAAGCTCGCGATGCGTCGTAGTGTGGCGGCCGCGGTCATCATCTGAGCGAGCGGCTTGTGTCAGCATTTGCTCGGTACCCGTAAGTGCATTCGCCAGCGTGGACTTGCCTACGCCAGAAGAACCGACGAGCACAACGGTCATGCCCGGGGCAATGCGTGCGCGCAATTCGTCCATGCCTTCACCGGTCATTGCGGATACCCGGTACACGTCGACGCCAGGAACGGCTTGCATCGCTTGTGCCTCGAACAGCTCTGGGTCGTCCGCCTCATCTGACTTCGTCAGTACAATGGCCGGCATGGCGCCGCTATCCCACGCAAGGGCGGCATATCGCTCTAAGCGACGCGGCTCGAAGTCGCGTGACATCGATGTAACAAGCAGTGCAATGTCTGCGTTCGCTGCGACGATTTGAGTGTCGCGGCGACCTCCCGCTACCTTGCGTCCGAACGTGCTGCGACGAGGCAGTACGCCTACAATCGTTGCTCGTCCTTCTGCTTGTCTAGGTGCCACGGCCACCCAATCGCCGACTGTCGGCCAATCGCTAAGCAGTGCCATTCCGGCCCGTGCCTGTCCAGACAGCTCGGCCAGCCATTCTCCTTCTGCGCTGACGACGCGATACAGATGCTTATGTGCCAGCGCTACGCGTGCAGGAACTAGCTGACCTGCGTAGCGGCGTGCAGTAGACTCTTGAAGCTCTTGAATCCAAGACTCCCAAGTGCTTGACCACGCTTCATCGAAGCCAAGACCCTGTAAATCTTGCACAGTACCATCCAATTGTTCTTCCACGCTCAATGTGTTGCTTTCAATTATGGTTTCTTGCACGGAGCAAGTATCTGATAATAGATGTGAATCATGCTTACCTTCATTATGGTTACTTGAATTTTGATTATTTGTAGTCAAATCTGAATTCTCCCTTGTTATGCGGCGTGTAGCCGCTTCATAGTGAACTTGGTCTTACCTGCGAATGAACGACATTGCGGCACGGTCAAGTTCGGGAGAGACAGACGTTTCAGTCGACACTAGCGTCGTTAATAGTTTTCTGGTGATACATGAAATTGTACGATGTGCTAGGCGCTGAAATGTTCCTCCCGAACGTTATATACATTGCTGTTTACCATATAACATCCCTCGCTTTCTTTTTTTAAAGGTAGTTCAAAAAGTACGCTTTTAATCACGAAGCTGTGCAGTAAGAATCTCGGCGTCGAACTTGCATTCACTTTCGAAGTCCGTTGCTCATGTAGTTTTGACTACACTCCGCTACTCCTTACAAGTTTTGCAGAGCAAAACTTGTAAGGAAGCATGGGCTTCAAGTTCAAGCAACCTTCTCGGTGCTGAAAACCGCCCTTTTTGAACATTCATTTATTTTGATAAAGATGGAAATATTATATACATAAAATGCCGGATTGGATATGTGTAACTCTCCAAAGATCATGGTAAAAATGTTCAATCGTCGCATTATACTGATCCTTATGCTATAATAACAGTTTGAAACCAATAATAGGCAAAGGACGGGAATGCCATGATTAGTACAACCGGCGTTACGCTCCGCTACGGGAAACGAGCGCTTTTCGAGGACGTGAACATTAAGTTTACACCAGGGAACTGCTACGGCTTGATTGGCGCGAACGGTGCGGGCAAATCGACATTTCTTAAAATATTGTCTGGTGAAGTTGAACAGACAAATGGTCAAGTAAACATTACTCCTGGAGACCGTCTATCGGTCTTGAAGCAGGATCATTATGCATATGAAGAATTCAAGGTGCTCGATACAGTCATTATGGGTCATGAGCGCTTGTATTCCATTATGAAAGAGAAGGATGCCCTCTATGCGAAGGCAGACTTCACGGAAGAAGACGGCATGCGCGCAGGCGAGCTGGAAGGCGAATTCGCTGAGCTCGACGGCTGGGAAGCTGAATCGAGCGCAGGCGAGATGCTTATCGGACTTGGAATCACTAGAGATCTTCATGACAAGCTGATGTCTGAGCTTGACGGCAACCAGAAGGTACGCGTATTGCTTGCACAAGCATTGTTCGGCAGACCGAACATCTTGCTGCTCGATGAGCCTACCAACCACTTGGATCTCGAATCGATCAACTGGCTCGAGAGCTTCCTGATGGATTATGAAGGCACAGTTATCGTCGTATCTCACGATCGTCACTTCCTGAACAAGGTATGTACGCACATTGCAGATATCGACTTTGGTAAAATTCAGCTGTACTCAGGTAACTATGATTTCTGGTACCAGTCCAGCCAATTGGCGCAAACGATGATGCGCGATCAGAACAAGAAGAAGGAAGAGAAGATCAAGGAACTTCAAGCCTTCATTCAGCGCTTCAGCGCTAACGCGTCCAAGTCGAAGCAGGCGACTTCACGTAAGAAGATGCTCGATAAGATTACGCTCGACGACATTCGTCCATCGAACCGTAAATATCCGTTCATCAACTTCAAGCCTGAGCGTGAAGCAGGCAAGCAATTGCTAATGATCGAAGGTTTGACGAAGTCAGTTGAAGGCGAGAAAGTATTCGAGAACCTTCATCTTGTTGTGAACAAAGGTGACAAGATCGCACTCGTTGGCCCGAACGGATTGGCGAAGACAACGTTGATGCAAGTTCTGATGGGTGAGATTGAGCCTGATGCAGGAACATTCAGCTGGGGCGTTACGACGACACAAGCTTACTTCCCGAAAGACAACTCCGCATACTTCGATGGGGTTGAGGATACCTTGGTTGACTGGCTGCGCCAATACTCCAAGGATCAAGACGAGACATTCCTTCGCGGCTTCTTGGGCCGCATGCTCTTCTCTGGGGAAGAAGCATTGAAGAAGGCAAGCGTATTGTCCGGGGGAGAGAAGGTTCGCTGCATGCTCTCCAAGATGATGATGAGCGGCGCGAACGTGCTGTTGCTTGATGAACCGACGAACCACTTGGATCTCGAATCCATTACAGCGCTCAACAACGGCTTGACTGACTTCGACGGCACAATGCTGTTCACGTCCCATGACCATCAGTTCATTGAGACGATTGCGAACCGTATTATCGAGATTACGCCGAATGGCATCATCGATCGTGTATGCACGTACGATGAATATCTTGAGAATGAAGAAGTCCAAGAGTTGCGCAAAAAAGTTGTATCCAGTTGAAAGCTAATAGCATCTGATAGAAACAAGAGGTTTGAGTAGCCAAATGGCTGTTCAAACCTCTTTTTGTATGTTTAGGGGCTGTCCCTGGATTAGTTTTTGCTTTAGCGGAACATTGCCTCTTACTTGAAAGCAGGATCGAGCAAGGAGCGTTGGTTCGTTCCCAAATTCGATCCTTTCTACTATGTGCAACAATCAGGCTTGAAGTTGCGCAAATGTGCAGCACTCGTTTTCCCCCTTAATATTGTTGTACCTGTAAAATCAGGCATCCCCCTCTTATTTGCATCTTTAGAAATATTGACATCTATTTTTTCCATTTCTATCAAATCAGATTGTATTCTTGCCGTTATAATATAATAGGAAAATATATCTAAATAAGGTGGGCTGTTCCGCTTATTCTAATGTGAAAGCCTGGGACTTCAGAAAGAACTCGGAGTAAAGGGATAGGAGGTAGCCTTCGTGCAGCATTTGGATGAAAAAATATTGGCGATGATGAAAGAGCTGGAGGAAGAACGACAGGAACATGATGGTGAGATGAGGGAAAAAGACGGGATAGCAGGCAGTGGTAGTGACGGACAAGAGAAGCTAGAGTCTATCGATTTCAATCATCCGCTAATAAGCGTCAACGGACAAATGATTCCGCTAGCGGATCGGACTTTACTGGCGGGCAAGCTTCACGTAAGGATGCCGAAAACTTGGCGCCTCATGACTCAGCAGGAGGCTGCGATCAAATATCCCTCGCTATATCGTCCATCCCTAATTTATACGAACAATGAAGGTACCGTGAACTTAACGATCAACCTCACAGAAGATCCGCTTGAAGAAGAGGGGCTTTCTGCTTATACGGAGGCGATGGCTCGCATGATTCGCTCGGTACAGCCTATCCGTTCCTGGATCGATGAAGGCATGATGGATTCTGATGAAGGGGAGCGCGCAGGGTACTGTGAATTCACCGCTTCCGTATTAGACGGGACGCTGTACTATTACATGATGTTCAAGGAGCTGGAAGGAAGCGCGCTACTCGTTTCTTTCTCATGCAGTGCAATGGACATGCGGAACTGGAGGCCAGTGGCTCATGCGATGATGCGGGCGATACAAACCCTCGGCAGTGAGAAAGGGGAGAAACGAAGTGAGTCTTACTTATGAGAATTTGAGCATTCATCCATACCAATTAGTCCACCTGCAGGAACTGACCCTGACGAAGCAGCTCAACGAGCATGCGCGGCTGCGCTTCACGGGGATTGTGTCCGAGGAAAAGAGCAAGCTTTATGTGGATATGACCGATACGGACACCTCTATTGAATTGAATCAAATGGATGCGGACGGTGGGAGCAAACCACTATTCCGGGGAATCGCACTTTCTATCGAAATCCAAGTCGTGCAGGGCGTTCACTATTTGGAAGTGGAGGCGATATCCCATACCTACGTCATGGATGTGAAGACCAAGACGAGATCTTTCCAGAATGTAAAGATGACGATCCCTCAACTTCTTGAACAGTTAGGCAAGGAATACCCGGGAATTGACGTGATGGATGAAGCAACTGCTGGGGCTAAGCTGCAGCGAATAGCTTTGCAGTATGAGGAGACGGATTGGGCGTTTTTACGGAGAATGGCCTCTCGATACCATACCAGTCTAGTTCCGGCAGCTCAATTCCATGAACCCAAATTCTATTTCGGTATTCCAGATGGTTCAAGAGTGATTCGGTTGGAGCAAATGAATTATACCGTTAGCAAGCGAATGGCGCCGTTCCGATATTTCGTAGAAAATGAAGCCGTGTCTGTTGGAGAAAACGATTTTATTACATATGACATCGAAACGGATGAGGTATTCGACTTAGGCAGTCATATTCAATTTCAAGGAGAAAGTCTCTTTGTGCGTGAAGCGAAGACGACGATGCAAGGCGGCATGCTGAAGCATCGGTATGTGCTCTGCTCTCACAAAGGATTGCGGCAGAAGGAGTATAGCCATGAGCGCTTGATCGGTGCATCCATTCGCGGACAAGTGATTGATGTGGCAGGGGACAAGGTAAAAGTTCACTTTGAATGTGATCATGAGCAAAAGAAAGAGGAAGCGCGCTGGTTCCGATATTCGACCGCTTATTCGGCGGAAGGCAGCACCGGATGGTACGTCATGCCGGAGATTGGCGATCCAGTAGCCGTTTATTTCCCTGGAAAGAAGGAAGAGGAGGGCATCGCTGGCGGTGCGGTACGCCAGAATGCTGAACCGAGCGGACGCAATAAGCTAAGCAATCCCGATGTGAAAATATTCCGTACGCCATCCGGCAAAGAAATCAGGCTTGCTCCGAATGAAATCGTCATTACCGGGAAGGATGGCGCCATTTATATTCAACTGAACGATGATGAGGGCATTCACATTGCCAGCAGCAAAGGAGTCAGCATCACTGCGGATGGGGATATCTCCATGAATGCCGGACGCAAGATGGTGTTGTCTGCAGGCAGTGAAATGAATATGAGCTGCAAGGGAAGCCAGCTTCATTTGGGACGTCAGGCGCGCTTAACAGGCAGCAAAGTGAAGTCGAACTAAGCATGCGGAAGAGGAGGTTGTCATGAACAGCGAAGCAGCGTTAACCCATTTCATTCAGGAAGCAGTACCTCGCGAGAGGAGCGAGATGCTCGCTGCAATCGGACAAGAATGGGATGAAGCCAAGCAAGAATGGGTGCAAGAATTTGTCGATGGCTTCCGGCAATGGTGCAAGGTCATTCGTGAACAGCAGCTCTCCGGGAAAAAAGGAAGCCTTGGATTCATCACCTACTCTATGCTGAGAACGGACATTGCGCAGGGACGAGCTCGCTATCTCGTACAAGCGTCCGACAGCTCGTGGCTGTTCGACGCCGAACCGGTTGAAGGCTACTATGACGGCTTGTGGGCTTATCGCTACTTGGATTTGCTGGCAGACAGATTGAAGCTGGCCAGCCGCGAATATAAGGGGGCCGTTCATTCCGCACATCTGGAGCGCATTCGTCTGCGCGAGGCCGTTCACATACACCGCGTCGTGGTCAGCCTGATTCGGCTGGCTATGCTGGAAGCTTCCCAATCGCCGGAGTTCCAAGCTGTGGAGAAGGCAGAAGTATTCGAGGTTCGGGTAGGAGAATATTTGGATCATAGCGAGTGCGTGTTCCGGCTGGACTTGCGCAAGCGCGATGCAGAGGAAGTGCGGTCATGGCTGCGGGAGGGAAATGAAGAGGATTACGCATATGAAGCTTTTCACGCTATGGATTTGTCGGAGGGAGATTGGGCGGGGATTGATCTTCGGTACAGCGCATTTCGAGACTGCTGCTTGTCGAACAGCCGTTTTCTTGATGGCGTTCTGATCGGCACGCTGTGGCAGGAATGCCGGTTGGATGGCGCCAACTTTGCCTACAGTCTTATTAGCAGTGCAAACTTTAGCGGATGCTTCATGCCGTCGGCGGTGTTCCGAGGCGTCCAGGGCAAGCGGGGGATGCTGCCATTCGACGGATTTTCACCCATATTTGAAGGGGTTCAATTCGCTAAGGCCAACTTGACGGGTGCTGATTTTACTCGGGCCAACCTGCCCGGTGCAGTGTTCACTGGGGCCACGCTGAAGAATGCCGTCTTCCACGGAGCGAATCTCAAGGGGGCGCGCTTCGATAAGGCGGATTTGAGCGGAGCGGATTTTCAAGACGCGGATGTAACGGAGGTCAACTGGAATGATGCGCATTGGGATGATGAGGATCACCGCCTGCTATCGTGGGAAATGGGGGGACGGCCATGAATCGGTTATTCAGACTTGTTGCGGATGAACGGATTGCGAATCGGGCAGAGCCGAATATGATGACGCCCGGAACCGTGCGCCGACTAGAGGAAGAAGCCGGCGTGGATGAGCAGCCGCTTGTCTTCCCGATACGGGAACGGAAAGCCGTCGAATATGTCGATTATATGGATCGGCCCATGCCCTTGTTATCGGATCGCGTTAAGCGGTTGATAGAGCTGTACATGCCTGAATTGCGTTGGCGTCCTGTTATTTTGACTGATATGAAAAGGGAACGGCAGGAAGTCTATTGGATGACGTCGCTGCCTCGCCTATGCTGCCTCTCGCCTGATAGCGAATTCCACAAGGATGGGGGCTTGAAGCGGCTTGTGCTGGAAGGAAAGCGCAACTATCGGCCACTGTTCCAGGTGGATGGAATTCGCGAGAGAGTATGGATCACCAATCTGGCGCTTGCCGAGAGTCTGCTGCGGCGGGATGTATACGGGGTTCATTTTGCTGAGGTTGAAATGGATCAAGAGTGAGAGTGCGTTTAAGCGGTGTAGGAAACGACTCTGCTTGAGCATGATCTCAGAATGAAAGAAAGGGGATTAGAGCGATTGGGGAAGCAACAGGAGGATATCCGCGTTCAACCGGGAAAAGGGCGCAAAGGTAGCTATGTTGTCGCCGGTGCTATTCTAAGCTGCAGCTTCGGCACTCAGCCGACCCGGCTCACAATGCCGGAATGCCACGGTACATACGTGAAGGGCAAGGCTCAGATGAACGTTGGGGATTTCGTGCCGGGCGTGAACATCTCTTCTTTTGGCAATTGTTCTTGTTCGATGAATCCGGCCGTACAGAGCAGTAATTTGGTTGATATTTATGGGGTGAAGAAAGCTCCCTGCATTCCGGTTATAACCATTCCTTGGTTGAACGGCAAACATGATGTGCATGTGGCGGGACAACCCGCTTTGCTTAGTAGTTGTACGCACCAATGCCTTTATGGCGGTGTCATTCGCATCGAGGATGACGGACAGGAACTGGATTGATGGAAGTGGACGCATAGACGATAGAACAATACATTCCCGTTTCAGTAATCAAATCATGCAAGGAGGGGAGAAGTTGGAGAAGAGTATGCAAAGCGCAGAATATGCGGCAGGCTACGGTCATATCCGTGTGGTGTGGGCGCATGATATACAGCGAATCCATGAGCTGCGAATCGAGAAGCGAGTGAATGAGCATGCCCGGCTGCATATGCGCGCCCTGCTGGCGGAGGAGCGTGGCGATCGGGATATTGAGGCGTATGATTATGGCAAGTCCGTAAAGGTAGAACAGCTAGGAGATGACGGTTCCGTAGTCCGAACGTTGTTCTGCGGTCAGGTGATGACTCGTACCATACAGGCGGAGCGCAGTGTATATGTCTTGACTTTAGAAGCGATTTCCTGGAGCTATGAGCTGGATGTACGACCTAAGAGCCGTTCATTCCAGCCGGAGCATACGACTTATGAGGATGTCCTGGAACGAGTACTGAAGGACTATGCGCGTTCGGATTCAATCGATACTGCAAGCGAAGGTAGCACGTTGGGATCTTTTACCCTACAATATGAGGAGACGGACTGGTCGTTTTTGAAGCGGATGGCCTCACGGCTTGGGACGGTGTTAGTGCCGGAAATTACCGCAGAATCTCCAAAGCTGTTCTTCGGCTTGCCGGCAGGAAAGCATTGGAGGCTGGATGAACAAGAGCCGTATCGGGTTCGAAAGAGCTTTCGCTCTTTGCTGGGGCATGAAGAGCAGAAGTTGCTATTCGGGAGTGGGTTCGGTTCGTCGTCCTCAACTGTGTATTCGCTAGAGAGCGGAAGATGCTTCGTTCTGGGTGATCGCGTTAGCCTGCCAAGCGGCCTAAAGACGGTTGTAACCGAAATCGTAAGCGAGATGAAGAGCGGGCTTCTATTGCACACCTATCAACTTTGTGCCGAGGAAGATGTTATCTGTCTGCGCAAAGAGAATTGGCAGGCGACAGGCGCTGTGCTCAGCGGGATTGTTATCGGGGTGCAGCGGGATCGGGTAAGGCTGCGTTTGGATATGGATGGCGAGGATGCTGTTTCAGAAGGCTGTTGGTTCCCGTATGTAACAAGCTACGCAGCTGAGGGAAACAGCGGCTTGTATTGGATGCCGGAGCCGGGAGATCGAGCGCAGTTATATTTGCCTTCGATGCATGAGGCAGAAGCCGTAGTGCGGGGCTCACTGCGTCAGCATGCTGACGTTGATAAACCCGATGAGAAAGTTTGGAGCAGCAAGCGCGGCAAGCGGATCAGCATGGGAAGCACTGAACTGAAGCTGGAAGCGGGCGGCGGCTTGAATATCCGCTTGAATGAAGGCAGCGGCGTACATATTCATAGCATGAATAGTCTTGCAATAAGCGGCCGGGACATTATGGTCAAGGCAGGCCAGCAAGTAAGCATGAAAGCAGGGCATTCGCTCTATTTGCGCGGAGGCGAGAGCAGCCTTATTTTGGACGGCGAATCGGATATTCGCTCAGATCTTCTGCATCAGGAAGGAACTGCAAGGTCGCCGGTGCATGTGACCCCGCTTACACCAGTGCCGGAGCCGCCGCTGATGACGGTGGAAGCCTATGAGGCCGGGCAAGCTGCGAAGACGGCGGCAGCCGAATCGCAAGGCGTTACTGGGGCTCAAATCGGGTTGCTGGCAGGTGCGGCGCTCAGTCTGCTGGGCATGATTCCGGCAGCGGGAGTGGTCGGCTCGCTAGTAGGCTCGGCACTAAGTGTTCTCGGCATGATGTCCTCTTCCAGCGGCTTCCGAATCGGGTTGCCGTCAGGCGGAGGCGGGGGGACGGCAACAGGCCCGCTCAGTGAAGAAGAAATGATTCAGATAGAAATGCAAAGGGAGTTTGCGATACTGCTTGGCAAAGTATTCACCGATGCGAGAGGCTGGAGAAACCCGGAGACCAAAGAATCATTAGTTCGCTTTTTGCTGACTCTCAACAAAGGGATGGAGATGGCGGCGAGCAAGATCCCGCAAGATGTCCGAGTAGCAAATCGTAATTTATCGAAGGCGCTGGATTTCTACAGTTCCATCGATAGATGGGATTTGCCTAATCG
>NZ_JMDX01000169.1:0-13371 GCF_000935845.1 Paenibacillus sp. E194 | reverse complement strand
GCAAGCAACAAGGGCTGCCTATATGGGAATCGATACCGAGTAACGAATCTCTGGGCCATGCAGCCCATTATCTATATTTGCTGACAGGTGAGGATCCGACCGATATCCACGCCAGCGCGTTGGAAACGTACATGATCCTTACCATGGAGCATGGACTGAACGCTTCCACCTTCACCGCTCGCGTTATCACCTCCACAGAGTCGGATATGGTATCCGCTTTGACGGGGGCGCTTGGGGCGATGAAGGGGCAGCTTCATGGCGGCGCTCCTTCAGGTGTTACGGAAATGCTGGAGGCAATCGGTACGGCTGATCGGGCGGAAGGCTGGCTGCGTGAACAGTTGGAGAATCGTCGCCTGTTAATGGGCTTCGGGCACCGCATTTATCGGACACGCGATCCAAGAGCAGAAGCATTGAAAATGCGCATTGCGCAGATGGAGGAAAGTGACCATTGGCTCGATTTGGCTCAGTTCGTCGAGGATACTACTGTACGACTGCTCGCTGAATATAAGCCTGGGCGTAAGCTGTATGCGAACGTAGAATTTTATGCAGCTGCCATTATGCGTGCAATCGGATTGCCTAGCGAGTTGTTCACACCAACCTTCTCAGCAAGCCGAACCGTCGGCTGGACCTCCCATATGATCGAACAGGCGAAAGACAATGTCATCTACCGTCCCGATGCCAAGTACATTGGCTCGTTTCCCACTACTGAACATGTATCGTAATGCATAAACCTTTGGTCTCTATCCTCTTTTTATACATTTATTAGGTGCCTTTTCGTCGGATCGGAAAGATTAGACGAGCAGGCACCTCCTTTTTTATCCGAAACCACGTAATTTATCCAAAAGACGAACAATCAGAAATTTGTACCATTTCCATTATCCAATCCCATTTTGGCAGATAGAATGCATTAGAATATGGTTTAATTAACCAATGTAACTTTTAAGCACCTTATTGCTTGTCCTCTTCATATAGACATTTCCCAATGACACCTCAAGCACAATTCCCTAGTTATTATCATATTTATTTGAAATACGCCCGTATAGAGCCGCGAAAAATGTCCTCTCTTGAAATACATACCAGCCACTTCAAATTGTTAAAATTTTTCTATAAAAAGGTTTTATGGCCATAAAAGATTATATTAATGTAATAAAATTTATCACCCTGTGTAAAATCTTCTTTTACAGAAGTGGGCTTTTTTGCGATAAAGCGTATTTCAAAAAGCGCACATTGTCAGTATAATGTGTGAAAAGTGTTCCTATATCAGAGAGGTTAGGTGTAATCCCATGGAAACCATACAACGCGAACAAACAGAAGTACTTAACCCATACGAAATCGTTAAGAAGCAAATTGATGCAGCTGCAGCTAAATTGCAATTGCCCGAGCACGTCACCGAATTACTGAAGAGACCAAAGCGTGTTCTTTCCGTAAACTTCCCAGTTCGAATGGACGACGGCTCTATTCGTATCTTCGAAGGCTATCGCTCGCAGCATAACGATGCAGTAGGACCAACAAAGGGCGGCATTCGCTTCCATCCGGATGTAACACTTGACGAAGTTAAAGCACTCTCCATGTGGATGACATTCAAGTGTGGTGTTGTTGGCTTGCCATACGGCGGCGGCAAGGGCGGCGTTATCGTTGACCCACGCACACTCAGCAAAGGCGAGCTTGAACGTCTCAGCCGCGCATTCATGGAGGCAATTGCCGACATCGTAGGACCAGAGCGTGATATTCCAGCTCCAGACGTATATACAACACCTCAAATTATGGGTTGGATGATGGACACATACAGCCGCTTGCGTGGACACAACTCGCCAGGCGTTATTACAGGCAAGCCAATCATCATCGGTGGTTCCCTTGGACGGAACGCGGCGACTGCTCAAGGTTGCGTATATGCAATCCAATCTGCATTGGAAGACATTAAACTTCCGATGGAGAACGCAAAGGTAGCCGTTCAAGGCTTCGGTAATGCTGGACGTATTGCAGCTCGCCTGCTCACAGACCTCGGTGCAACAGTAGTGGCAGTCAGCGATTCCCGTGGCGGTATCTATGATGCAAACGGTCTTGATCTGGATCGTGTAGAGCAGTTGAAGGACGAAGCAACGATCCTTGATTACGGCGCAAGCTACCATATCAGCAACGAGCAGCTGCTTGAGCTGGATGTAGATATCTTGATCCCGGCAGCATTGGAAAATGTCATTACACAGGAGAACGCTCCACGCGTCAAAGCACGCATCGTTGCGGAAGCAGCAAACGGACCAACAACTCCTGAAGCGGACGCAATCCTGAACAAGAACGGAACGATTGTTATCCCTGACATTTTGGCAAATGCCGGCGGTGTTACAGTATCTTACTTCGAGTGGGTACAAAACCTGATGAACTACTACTGGAGCGAAGAAGAAGTTCTGGAGAAGCTCCAAGTGAACATGGTGAAATCGTATAATGCCGTTCGTGATCTTGCAAAAGAATACGCTACAGATCTTCGTACAGCAGCCTTTATGATTTCACTTCAACGCGTTACTGAAGCTATGCGTGCAAGAGGCTGGGTATAAGCATAAGCCATTTTAAGCGCTAAAGGTCAAATATATCCTCACCCTTCAATATAGTTCAGCCCTCTCCACTTCCAGTCGGAAGCACGAGAGGGCTGATTCTGTATATTGGACACATAAAAACTCCATTTTCATGAATTGAGTATATTCATTACACACACACTATCAACTATATTTTTCTAACTGTCAGCACTCCCCCATCTAGCCGTATTGTTGGTAAGAACGGGATCATGGTCTATAATGTAACGTGTATCACGATACTGACATAAAAGGAAAACATAAATCATGAATGCTAAGCGTACCAATAAGCGCCGTTCTCGATTCATTCCTTTTCGAATGACAAGGGATATTATAGGGGTGTGGAAATATGCCCACCGGCCTTTTCTTCTATTTGAATTGGTGTACAAACTACTGACGATTGGCGTATTCATCCCGCTTTTAACGATACTGTTCAACAAAATACTGGATGTCGGGGGCTTCAATGCGGCCGCGAATCACGATCTGCTCCGCTTCGTGTTCAGCAGATACGGCCTGCTCAGTCTGCTGCTCATGGCCCCCATTGCCATGATGCTCATTTACACGGAATTTGCTGCTCTCGTCTATATTGCCTATTACGGTATTCAAAAGAAGCGCGCACGAATTAGGCCTGTGTTGTTAAAAGCCATCTCTCGCTTGCCAGGCTTATGGCGCATCGGGATATTCGGTCTGGCTCTTTATTTGCTGCTGTTGTTCCCACTGCTTGATGCCGGTATTGGAGGATCATTGCTGCCTAGTGTTGCGATACCGAACTTTATTACCGGCGAATTAATGAAGACAAGTATCGGAACCATCGTCCTAGTCATTGTCGCGCTGGTCGTTCTCATTCTAAATTTGATTTGCATTTATGCCCTGCCGATTATGGTATTGGAGGGCAAGAATCAATTCTGGAATGCTGTCCGCGAGAGCAGCCGATTGTTCTGGCGCAGCAAGTGGTCATTAGTCAGAGCCGTGATTGAATGGGTTCTTATCTTCTTACTCCTATTCATTCTCCTGATCTGTCTTCTCATCCTGGTCGGGCTTCTGCTTCCAGATGGAGATAGCGAGGGGGCTGCCATAGCTATTACGCTCGGCATCACACTCAGCCTAGGCTTGTATATTGCAACGCTAGTTATGACACCATTGTTCATTACCGTCATTACACTGCTCTATGTGCGATACCAAGGCCAAGACCAAGTGAACCTTGAAACAGATGGAGTCGATGCCACTGTCTGGGAAGGTCGCAACATGCGGCGTTCACTTGTGCGGCGTTACCGCTCCGCACTGGCGACATTCGGACTTCTCATTCTTATCGCCATCGGCTGGGGAGCAACGACCTTATTGACCGATTGGGGAGAGGATAATGATAAATTCATCATCATGGCTCATCGCGGCGATGTGACTGCTGGTGTGGAAAATACAATGGGAGCCTTCGAAGGCGCCATTCGAACAGGAGCCGACTATATCGAGCTCGACATTCTGCAGACGAAGGATGGCAAGCTGGCAGTTATCCATGATGAGAACTTGAAGCGGTTATCCGGAAAAAATGTGAATGTGTTCGATCTTACACTCGCTCAATTGCAGCAAATTCCACTGCGCGCAGGGGAGTTCCGTGACTTCGTGCCTTCTCTCGACGAGGTACTCGAGCGAACGAGGGGGAAAATCAAGCTCAACGTGGAACTCAAGACACATGGTCATGAGAAGAACTTCGTCTCTACCTTTGTCAACACGATACGCAAACATAAGGCAGAACAACAAATTATTGTGCAAAGCCTAGATTACGAACTGGTTCAGAAGGTGAAGAAGGCAGCACCGGATCTAACGGTCGGGTATGTCATATTCGCCACCTTCGCTCCGCTTAATCGCTTCGAAGCAGATTTCTTCGTTGTCGAAGAATCATTTGCCCGACCAAGACTCATTCGCTCAGCGAAAATGAGCGGCAAGCCCATTTACGTCTGGACGGTCAATGATACAGAGAGTGTAGAACGATTCTATACACTTGGAGCTGACGGTATCATTACAGACATTGCCACTGATGCGAAAGAGACTATTCAGGTACTGCACCAGGTAGAGAGCGAGGAGCAATAACTAGAACTAGAAGGCTCCATTTCCATTTACACACAAACACCCGGTAAAGAAGCAAAATCCGCTTACCTACCGGGTGTTTATCATTATTTGAACGAGTTGCTTTTCAGCCCTGCAGCTTCTCTCGTACAGATTGCAGTTTCTGAGCAACCGTAGACGGCTTGTCTCTGCGGTCATCGATTTTCAACACAGTTGACACACGTTGTGCTCCTGCCTCAAATGGACTTTCATGAAGTGCCTGCACCGCGGCAAGCAATCGATCCAACGGCCCCTCAATAATGGTTCCCATCGCAGTTAGCTCATAGGTGATGCCCTCAACACTCTCCAGCGCTTTCTGCATTCCTGCCACGTAGCTGCTCAAGCTTGTAGAGCCTGTGCCGACTGGAATTACAGTAATCTCAGCTATCGCCATATACGTTCATCCCTTTCTTGAACCTATCTCCATCATATTCCTTCACGAAAGAGAGCTCAATACGATTCCTCCATTTACCTTCTCCTATAAATAGAGGAGAACATGCGCAGGTTCGTTCCCATCTAAGTTAGCTCAACCCTGAAATACACCCATTTGCGTCCACATGGATGCGCTCAGCAGCAGGCCGTGCTGGCATTCCCGGCATTGTTAGCACTTGACCTGTGTGCACCACGACAAAGCCGGCTCCAGCAGATAAGCGAACATCCTTCACTTCAACGGTGAACGCCTCTGGTGCGCCAAGCAGGCCTGCTCGATCGGAGAAGGAATATGGCGTCTTCGCCATGCATACAGGCAGGCGGCTTACTCCAAGCTGCTCCAGCTTGCGCAGAGCACGCTTCGCCGCAGGCTGATAGTGCACACCCGCACCGCGATAGATACGCGTAACGACGGCTTCTATCTTCTCCTCAATGGAATACTCATCCGGGTACAGCAGCTGGAATTGCGATTCAGCATCAGATGAATCGGCCAATTCGGCAACATACTGCGCCAATGCGCGGCATCCTTCACCACCATTCTCCCATGCCTCAGACAGGATCGCACGCACTCCCGATTGTGTGCACAACTCGATAACCGCATCCAACTCGGCAGGCGAATCTGTCGCGAATCGATTCACAGCGACAACCAGAGGCACGCCGAACTGCTTTATATTTTCAATATGACGCTGTACATTCACGAAGCCAGCACGAACCGCTTCCACATTTTCAGCGGCCAGCTCCTGCTTGGATACGCCACCGTTATATTTCATTGCCTTCACCGTAACAACCAACACGGCTGCCGACGGGAACAAGCCTGTCTGGCGGCACTTAATATCCATGAATTTCTCCGCACCAAGATCAGCGCCGAAACCCGCTTCCGTCACTACATAATCCGCTAGCTTCAACGCAAGGCGAGTAGCACGAACACTGCTGCAGCCGTGCGCAATATTCGCAAATGGGCCGCCATGAACCAACACTGGATCCCCTTCGCCTGTCTGCACCAGATTCGGATGAATGGCATCCTTCAGCAATGCACACATCGCTTCAACTGCATTCAAGTCTGCAGCGGTAACTGGCTCATCCTCTTCGTTGAATGCCACTACAATGCGTCCTAGGCGACTGCGAAGATCATCCATATCTTCCGCCAGGCATAGAACCGCCATAACTTCTGAGGCAGTCGTAATCATGAATCCATCCTCACGAACAACGCCATTGCCATCTCCAAGACCAACTACAATACTTCTAAGGGCACGATCATTCATATCGACCGCCCTCTTCCATATGATTCGGGAAGAGTGTATTCGCAGAGCATTCCCTTGATGGATATGGTTATCTAACAATGCCGCAAGCACACTATGTGCAGATGACACCGCGTGAATGTCACCGGTAAAATGCAAGTTAATATCCTCAGCCGGCACGAGCTGCGCCTTGCCGCTTCCCGTGGCACCACCCTTCATCCCCATGCAAGGGCCAAGCGAAGGCTCCCGCAATGCCGCAACTGCCTTATGTCCAACTCGATTTAGACCTTGGGTCAATCCAATCGTCGTCAATGTCTTCCCTTCGCCAGCCGGTGTCGGATTCATTGCTGTTACGAGAATGAGCTTCCCGTTCGGCCGATCGGCTACGCGATTCCATACATCCTGTCCAAGCTTGGCCTTATACTTCCCGTACTGCTCTACATCTTCTTGCGGAATGCCCAATTGCGCTGCAACATCTACGATTCGCTTCATCGTCATGCCCTCTCCCCCTGTATCCGGTCGTGTTCCAACTTGAGAATAGTTAGTGTCCATTCCTGGTAAACATATCATCCCTATTATACACGTCCAGCCTGTTGCGTACATGCACGTTCCTCACAACGGAAATAAAGGCAGCAAAAGTACATGACAAAAGTGCATCGCAAAAGCACATCGCAAAAAGGCCTGCTTGCGCAGCCCCCGCAATATGCGTGAGCTTCACAACAGACCCTATAGATTCCAATATGAATTACCTACGAATCATGGTTCTGCTGAAGCGGTGCCGCCTCGGCCAGCACACCTTCGAAGGCAGACAGGTACACACGACGAATATCATCTTCTGTTAGCAGCAGCGGACTGCGTGCAAGAAGCCGCCTTTGCTGTATGCCATCCTGCACAAGTGACTCCAGTGCGTCACGAGGGATCTCGAAGGCATCCAACGTCTGCGGGATTCCCGTTTCTTCGATCAGCTGCTTCATCCGTTCAATGGCAAGGCAGGAAGCCTCTGCATCGGACAATTCACGAACATCCGCGCCCATTGCCTCTGCGATATGGCGAAGACGCGTCATACAGGCACCACGAATATAATTCATCACATACGGCAGCAGAACTGCATTGGACTCGCCATGCGATAAATGGAATTGTCCGCCGAGCGGATAAGCAAGCGCATGAACACCACCCACGCCCGCGTTGAAGAAGGCGAGGCCAGCTAAATAGCTGCCATAGCTCATTTCAGTCCGTGCTTCCTTGTTCGTTCCATCCTTCACCGCCCGAAAGAGCGAACGGCTAATTAAGCGAATTGCGTGCAGCGCCACCCCATCTGTTGTCGGACTGGCGTGTACAGATACATAAGCCTCGATTGCATGGGTTAATGCATCCATGCCCGACGCTGCAGTGACTCTCGGTGGTACACTCACGGTCAGTTCTGGATCAATAATCGCCGCATCAGCCAGCAAGTAATCATGAGCAACAACGTCCTTGGTTGTCTCCAATGACAGCACGGATATATCCGTTATTTCCGAGCCTGTGCCTGATGTCGTCGGAATTAGAATCTTCGGCAGGCCGCGTACAGATAATGGACGAGTCCCGCTCAAATTCAAATAATCCGCAACTGCTCCCTCATGCTGCGATAGAACTGCCGCCAGCTTAGCCAAATCCAGCGCACTTCCCCCGCCTAAGCCAATGACAAGATCAAACTTACCTTCACGTGTATAGCGAACGAGTGCCTCACCTGCCGCAAGCGGCGGCTCTGGCATCGTATCCGTATAGATATCAATATCATAGCCTGCCTCACGAAGCGGCTGAAGCACACGCTCCACCGTACCGTTGCGAAATACCGACTTGCTCGTCACGCACAATATCCGCTTCGGCGCGTGACGCTCCACTTCTGACAGCAGTTGGGCTGCTGATCCCCACCCTGTATATTGATAGGGTGCAAATCTATGTGTAAACATACCTTTCTCACCTCTTCTTTATCTTGAACCTTGCTCATTACGCACACCTCGCATGGATTCGGAAGTATGATCGTATCATCCTTAGAGCCCTTGATCAACCTGCTACCGAAGATAGGCGAATCAATTTTCCATATATATGTATACAATTAAGAGCCTCCTGGATGGATCAGGAAGCTCCCCCAAATGATTAAGCTATCTTGACTATCTGTACTGTATTTGCTAACCCTTCAACATAACTCACTTTAGTTTTCATTTGCTGTCATACATTCGATATCACGGGCATCAGGATACTTCCTGAATAAGGGGGTTCATATACAATCGATAGTAGAACCCTTCCCGCTTCAGCAATTCTGCATGTGTTCCACGCTCAATAATACGACCTTGCTCGATAACGAGAATTTGGTCTGCCTCTCGAATCGTGCTTAACCGATGAGCGATAACGAAACTCGTACGTCCCTTCATCAAGGTCTGAAGCGCCTTCTGAATATGCATCTCTGTTCTCGTATCAATACTGCTCGTCGCTTCATCCAATATGAGAATGGCTGGATCCGCCAAGATAGCCCGCGCAATCGTCAGCAGCTGGCGCTGCCCTTGACTCAGGTTGCTGCCGTCCTCCGTCAGCACAGCGTCATATCCATCAGGTAGGCGCACGATAAATGAATGTGCATTGGCAAGTCTGGCAGCCTGCTCCACCTCTTCATCCGTTGCCTCTAATCTTCCATAACGAATATTGTCCCTAACCGATCCGGCAAACAAATAGGTATCCTGCAGCACCATGCCAATCGAGGTGCGCAGCTCCTCCTTGTCCATGTCTCTAATATCTTGCCCATCAATAAGGATCGAGCCTTGATCAACATCATAGAAGCGCATGAGCAAGTTCACGACCGTTGTCTTCCCAGACCCGGTTGGACCAACAAGTGCAATTGTCTGGCCGGGTCGTGCTGTTAGCATGACCTCCTTCAACACCGGCACATCCGGCTTATATCCGAAGGATACATCTTGGAAGACAACTTCCCCCTTCATGCCTTCTAATGGCAATATCGTCTGTTGATCAGCATACTCCGGCTGTTCATCCATGATCTCAAAAATACGCTCTGCACCAGCAATCGCCGCCTGCAGCATGTTATACTGATTCGCCAATTCGTTAATCGGACGAGCGAATTGCTTCGAATAATTAAGAAATGCCGTAATAATTCCAATCGTAATGACGCCTTGAACCGCCATATAGCCGCCAACCGCCGCAACTAAGGCGAAGCTAATATTGTTAATTGCATTCATGAGAGGAGGAACGAAGCCAGAGAAGGCTTGTGCGTGAATACCCACGTGTCTTAGCTGAATATTCTTCTTCTCAAACGCAGCAATTGCTTCTTCCTCGCGGCCAAATGCCTTGATGACCCGCTGGCCCGAGATCATCTCTTCAATATATCCATTCAGTTCTCCCAGCTCACGCTGTTGATCCGTAAAAAATCGACGCGTTCGCTTCGCTATGCTGCGGGTCACAAACAGCCCCAGCGGTACGACAATTAAGCTAATCAATGTCAGTACAGGACTAAGTGCAATCATCATGCCGATAGCGCCAGTTACCGTTATGGCACTGGTGAAAATCTGAATCGTACTCTGTGACAGAGAGTTGTTGATATTCTCGACATCATTGGTTAGGCGACTCATCACATCTCCACGCGGCCGCTCATCGAAGAACTTGAGCGGAAGTGTCTGCACCTTGACGAACACATCCTTGCGAATCGCCTGAACGGTTCGCTGCGAGATGCTTGCCATCATATATGTGTGCATCCATGAGGTTAATGCACCTAGGGCATACACAATAAGCAGCCAAGACACAAGTGATCCGAGCAAGGCGAAGTCGGTTGTCCCTGAGTCGATGCCTAGACTGTCGATAGACTTGCCGATCAAATAAGGGCCAATCAGTGCACACACGGAGCTGGCGACGACAAACAGGAAGACTCCCAGCAGCGGCATGCGTTCCGAACGCAAATACTGCCACAGTCGAATGATGGTCGCCTTGGATTGCTTAGCTTTCTTAGGAGGACCCATAAGGTGCATGCCCCCTGATCCCGGCCCTTTGTGACCCATCATTTTGACAGAATGATCAGCGGAACTGCGTTCTTGCTCCCGTCCTATACGAGAATGCTGCTCTGACACGCTATACCGCCTCCTCTCCGACTTGAGAACGATAAATATCCTGATACACTTCACAGCTATCCAGCAGCTCTGCATGTGTCCCTATGCCAACCACACATCCATCATCAAGCACCATGATGCGATCCGCATCCAGCACGGAACTGATTCGCTGGGCTACTATGAGGCAGGTCGTGCCCTCCAGATGCTCTCGGAACGCCTTCTGCATGCGAGCCTCCGTACCTGTATCCACTGCACTTGTACTGTCATCCAGAACAAGTATGGACGGTCGCTTCAACAGCGCTCGCGCAATGGACAGGCGCTGCTTCTGTCCACCGGACAAATTGACGCCTCGTTGTCCAATCATCGTGTCGTAACCTTCTGGCAGCTTCTGAATGAACTCAGCCGCTTGTGCGGCTTCAGCAGCTGCCTGCACTTCCTGATCGGAAGCTGCTGCGTTCCCCCAGCGAATATTATCTCGAATTGTCCCGGAGAACAGGATCGATTCCTGAAGCACCATTCCAATCTGCTTCCGCAGCTTGCGCAGTGGGATATGGCGAATATCGGTCCCACTCAGCAGAATATGCCCTTCTGTTACATCATAAAATCGTGGAATTAAGTTCACTAGTGTTGATTTGCCTGCACCGGTGGAGCCAAGAATCGCAATCCGTTCCCCTGGCATCGCCGTGAAGGAAATCCGCTTCAGGACAGGCTGCCCTCCTCCACCTGCATAGCTGAAAGAAACTTGATCGAAGACAAGCTGGCCATGTGCCTTGGAATAAGCTGTGGTGTGATCTGCTAAATCCGTTGCTAGTTCTGATTCATGTTCGGTTAGATGTTCCCGTGCATGCTCTGACCCATGCTCCTCTTCCAGTCCTGCGTTACGAACAGCAGCGATATCTGAAATATCCGTCTGTGTATTCAGCACTTCAGATATTCTGTCTGCAGACACCTTAGCCCGAGACAGCATCATAAGCATCATCCCCACCATCATAAGCGCGAACAGAATTTGCATCATATAGTTCGTAAAGGCGATGACTTCTCCCACCTGCATACTGCCGCCGTCCACCTTGATTCCACCGAACCATAGGACAGCTACAATACTGAAATTCATAACCAGCATCATAACAGGCATCATAAGCGCCATAATTCGAGCAGCCTTCACCGTTACTTCTGACAAGTCAGCGTTCGTCTTTTCAAATCGTTTCTGCTCATACGAAGAGCGAACAAACGCTTTAATAACACGGATGCCTGCTAAATTTTCGCGCACTACACCATTTAATCGATCGAGTTTGGTTTGGACGTTTTTGAATAGAGGAATACCTTTGCGGAAAATAAGAATCAGTGCCCCGAACAACAAAGGAACCGTTACAACGAATATAAGAGCCATCTGCGCGTTCAGCGCAAACGCCATCGCGATCCCACCCATGAACAACAGCGGAAAGCGAGTCATCATGCGCAGCATCATCAGCACGACGTTCTGCACCTGTACGACATCATTCGTTAATCGCGTAATCAGAGAGGAAGTATGGAATTGATCCAACTTGTCGAAGGAAAAGGTCTGAATGTTCTTGAACATGGCCAAGCGGATATCTGCGCCAACATGCTGTGAAGCAATACTCGCAAAATAAACGCAGCCCATTCCACCCGCAATACCGACAAAGGCGATGCCGACCATCATGAGCCCTGTTCTTGCGATATATCCCATATCCCGATTCACTATACCATAATCTACAATATGGGACATTAGCGTCGGCTGCATCAGATCACATATGACCTCAACGAGCATGAGGAGCATCGCGCATAAAGCCGCTTTTCGATAAGGCAAGATATAAGCAAATAACTGTTTCATGAATACAGCGCACCTTTCACGTTAGTTTGACAACTAATGATACAAACTGCAGAAGGGGACGGCTCGTAGCCTTATTGCAGAAAACTCCTTAACAGCCAACAGCGGCTGCTATTCTATTCGCCTACCCCCTCTTCATCATGAGCAGACAGATTGTGATGCATATGCAGCAAGAAACGACGCAGCAGGATTTTCTCCTCCTCACGGAATCCTTGGAAGCATTGCTGTTCCACTTCCTTCACGGCCTTCTGCACATGCCCTACGGCCTCCTTGCCTCTTGGCAGCAAATATACGCGGGAAACCCGCAAGTCCTCCTCATCCGCACGGCGTTCGATGAGCCCCGCTTTCTCCAAACGATTCAGCATCACCGTAACCGTTGCTGGCTTAATCTTCGCCTTCTCCACTAATTCCTTCTGACTCCGACCATCTTGATCACTAAGCAGAAACAGCATCGGCAGCTGTCCAGGATGGATGCCCACATCCTGCACCTTCTTCATCATTTCATTGTTGTATGCCCGCACTACCTGTGACAGCAACACCTCTAACGAATCTAAATACGTATCTTCCATTGCTTATAAACTCCCATTCATTTATTTAGCCGACTACTTATTTTGTGACAGTAGTCTACCATAGAGCTGAATCGGATTCAAGCAGCAGACACCCCCCCTCAATCGTGCGTAACCTGCAAAAAAAAAAAAAAACGACATCTGCTCACGCAGACGCTCTCTTCCCGATTCCCGTATATCATCAACAGTCCGACATACCGCCTTATTTATGGCTAGCATGCAGATCATGCATGTTCTGATGAAGCTCCTTAATCATATGATTCATCAAGTATTGCTCTTGTGAATTCAGTCCGTGCTGATTGTCCTGTGCAATGTATTGCTGGATATTCCGCTTTAACAGTTCATTTCGTCTATCTAACATTTGTTCGTAACTCAAACAGAAGTCACTCCTCGCTTGTTGTACGTGCACAATTTAAGCCTATTTAAGTATAAGGAGTAGACTCTTGTTAGAAAAATGTGGTGTCCCCTCTTCCTGCCGCGTCTGACCGCAAGAAGCATCATCTTCATGAAACAGAACGGTTCGCTTGTAATAATGCTCGC
>NZ_JMDX01000168.1:0-13628 GCF_000935845.1 Paenibacillus sp. E194 | reverse complement strand
GGAACCGCAAGCACATAGATGTGCCTGCTTGTGCGGGGAATAACTTGTTTTGCATTTCGGGCAATGCAAATGAGAGATATAACTGAATAACACGGTACGCTCCCCTTTCTGCACATGCAGTGATGGTAACAGTGGAGCCTCCGTCGGTACGGTCAGCGGGAATGATTGAACGATTTGACTAACATCCAAAATATGTAACCTAATAAAATAATAATAAATTTGAGTAATCCAATTTGTCAACTATGAAATTAGGGATCGTACTCTAGTACAAAAAAATTATACGCTTAGACGCAGTTTCAAATTGGAGCAGCAGAGGCATTTTTACAATACATCACTGGTCAAGAATGGGCAGCGTGGCATGCCAAGACGTATCCATATACACTTCTCGCGAGATATGAAGGGCGTAATCAAAGCCTTAAGCGAGGTAGAACTTTAGAACTATTTTATTCATTAAAGTCAAATACGACTGCCAATAAGCCGATGAATCAGGTGAGTGAAGAAATGTGGCGGCATTGCAAGCTATTCAGGAGCAAGGGCAGGCGAGCCTTTTTTAAGGCTGGCTCTTGAGAAGAGTCAATGTGAATGTAATTTCAAAATATAAGAAATAAGATTGCCATCTATCCCAACTAAATTAGGGGGGTGGCTTTTGTTCTTGTGTTATAAATTATCGGGGTTTCTGGAATTAATAAAAAATTACTAGAATTTCATGAAGTGCTTATAGTTTAAATGAAACGATCCGAAATATTAATATACAGGGAAATTTCTCGACACTATTGGAGCCGGGAGATTCGTATCTATTTCTAGTAAATACGCCGTTAATTTATCAATAATATTGTATAATTCCGCATAATTGTTCGGAGTTATATCATTTTATACATATTAAACATGTGCTAAAATTTCCACGTTAAAGACGTTATAACGTCTAATCTGGGGTTTTTATTCAGATCCCAGTATGAGTTTTGTAACGTTTACAATTCATAGGGGGTCGACATCATGTTTAAAAAGTTACAGAACAAGCTTATGTTAATTTTTGCAGTATTGCTGGTTTCCTCCTTGGTCATTCTGCAATTGACAACTAACTTGCAGATGACGAACAGCTTTAAAGAAGAGCTGGACGAGTTAGGAAGCGAAGAAGCGGAGGCCTTATTGCAAGTTACGGATTTGCGTCTAAATAATTATGCAAATGATATTTTGCATTTTAGTGAAAATCCAGAAATCAAAGACATTGTAAAAAACAGAGACAGGCTAACTCCTAACATGATTCAAGTGATGAAATCTTATACAAAAATCAATCCTGAAATATCTGCTATTTATATGGGGAATTCATCAAAGCGAATGTTTGATCCCGAGGCTAATGTATACAAAGAAGATTATGATCCTCATATTCGTCCGTGGTATAAATTGGCTAATGATGACAAGGATAAAGTAAAATTCAGCCCTCCGTATAAGGATAGCGTCAGTCAGAAAATGAAAATAGCGATTTCTAAGGCCATTGTGGAAAACAACAAGGTTCTCGGGGTTATTTCGCTTGATGTGAACCTGGAACAATTGACAAAGCAAATCAGTGAAACGAATGTAGGATATAATGGGTTTGGATTTATTTTGGATGCAGAGGGAAACTCGGTAGTGCTGCCTGATACAGAAGATGCAGCCGGGAAAAATCAACGGGAAAGACCATATGTTGACAAAATTTACACTTCAAATGAGAGTGCGGGAAAGATCGACTACACGGATAAAGGCGAAGAGGAAGTTCTGTATTATAAGACGTCCGGTCTTACAGGGTGGAAAATCGGTGCTGTCTATCAAGAAGACGAACTGTTAAAGCTCACGAACCATATTAAATACATAAACATCATCATAACCTTGTGTGCCATCGTTGTTTCAAATATCATCATCTACTTTGTCGCTCGCTTCTTTACGAAGCCGATCGTTCAATTGACGAAGCAGGTGCAGCTAATGGCTGATGGAGACTTGACCGTGGAAGGGAAGGTAAGTTCGAAGGACGAGATTGGCCAATTAACAGGCCACTTTAATCATATGGTACAAAGCGTGCGGGAAGTCTTATCCCGCGTGATTGGTTCCTCTGAACAGCTCACGGAGTCGGCTGAAAATCTGAGTGCCGTATCAGAAGAAACAAAAGCGGCAAGCGAAGAAATTGCCCACGCCATGTCGGATGTCGCGCAAGGTTCGGCCGAAAGCGCAACAAATCTGGATCATATGCAGGAGGTAACAAGCAAGCTGGACTCGCAGTTTAGATCGGTGGAAGAAACGATGTCCTCCATGCAGGCGAAGTCAAACCAGACGCAGCAGGCAAGCATCGATGGAAGAGAGACGTTGGCTGTGCTGCAAGTGCGTTCCGATGAATCGTTCCGTGAAATTCAATCGATCGAACAAGTATTGAACCTGCTCGTGACCAAAATCAACGACATCCAGGCTGTGGCCGAAATGATCAAAGCGATATCAGCTCAAACCAATCTGCTTGCTTTAAATGCGTCGATCGAAGCGGCAAGAGCGGGAGAGGCTGGCAAGGGATTTTCTGTCGTCGCCACAGAAGTGCGTAAACTTGCAGAACAATCCGCTAATTCGACAGAGCAAATTAGCAGCACCATTCAAGGTATTATAGAAGAGGCTGCGAATGCCACCCGGGCGATGAGCCGGACCAAGGAAATCACCTCGGAACAAAATGAGGCTGTGCAGTCGACAGAGATTGCATTTACAAGCATTCAAAGCTTGATGCAGCAAGTGATCGAGGCGATTAAGGAAATGTCGGATAAAATACAGACGGCGTCCGAGCTGAAAGAAAACGTGGTTCAGTCCATCGTAAATCTGTCCGCGATCTCGGAGGAATCCGCAGCCGCTGCGGAAGAAGTCAGCGCTTCGACGCAGGATCAGTTGAAGGCAATCGATACGGTCTCGCAGTCTGCGGAAGCTTTAAGCCAGTCCAGCAGCGAATTGGAATTGCTAGTGAAGAAATTCAAAATATAGACAATCATTGTGATGTTAAGCGGCGGTACGCTGGGATCCTTATGGACTCGGCTGCCGCCGTTTTTTATTAGGACGGTCTTAAACCTGTCAGTTAGGCTGAATGGAAATTGTTGAGAAGAAACGGAATGGAATGGTTGGCAGCGTATTGACAAGGTCATCCATACTGGGGGATAGTAAATAAAAGGAAATGTTTTCTTGGCATTGAATGTTAGTTGCTATGCTGTTGAATGTTGATTATAACTTGCAAAGTGGTGATCCAATGCCCCGTTATCATTATGTATCCCCTATCTATCGCAAAAACAGAAAAAAAGTTCGCATTAACAGATGCATACGGGAATCGAGTAGGGGAAATTCAAAGGCACTATAATAGTACGCTCCATTATGTTGTTGATACTATTTTTAGTGATTACTTGATCAATGCTGAAGTTTTTGATAACAAAGGAAGGTCAATGAGTAAGGCGGTTGAAGCTTGGTCGCTCCAGACAATGATTAGGTCGGAATGGAACGTGGATTCTAAACATGTCGGAAGATTTGTGCTGAAAGATAAAACGAGGGTCAAACCAAATCCTAGTATGGAGTTCGTGATTGATAATAAGGTTTACTTATTAAAAAAGGACTTCATGGATCGAACCACTAAGTTAACATGCTCATCTGACAGAGACATCGCTTTGATTACTTACAATAAGGTTATACCTCCTCGGACGATTACGATCGAGCTTTTAGACGATGAAATGGATGTCTATACTTTGGCGTGTATCTACTATTTATTTTCATTGAGAGATTATACGTGACAGCCCTGAAAGCTTATTTGTGAAAACGAAAAACCTCTGGTATAGGCTTGGCAAGCCCAAGCCCACACCATCACCATCGTAGGTTTATACACTGTTTTCTTCATACCTCGCCAGTGCCATGGAGGCTGTATCGCGCATGCGCTTCTGCAGGTATGCGCTATCCTTCACACGGACGCGCTTGCCGAGAAAGCGGATTTTGGACAAGAGGAACTCATGCTCATTCCACGGAAGCCGGATTCGAATCTGGTAGCTGCGCTGTTCCTCATCGTACATCACCTCCGTCTCGAAGCAGGAGAAGGCATACAAGATGCGCGACAGCTCGCGGTTATATTCACGGATGACCTCAATCACAATCTCAGATTTGCGACGATCACGCAAGCTGGCAAGCTTCGCTAGAATGTACTCCGCTTCCGCAGGCGGGAGCGATTCTGCTGTCAATGAGGTAATATTGCGCAGCTTGGTGTTCATGAGACCACGGTGCTGACGATGGTACCAGAGCAGGTACCATTCTCGCTTAATAATGGAGTACTCTAATTTATATGGAAAGCCCTCATGCTCCTCGTTGATACGACCGCCCTTGATTGCGTAGCTGATGCGTATCCCTGTTCCGGAAGAGATGTACCTGCGGAGCGGCTTTAGCATCGGATGATAGACATGCTTTTCCTTGCTCTTGGCCTTCTCAATAAGATTATGGGAGGTATCCATGAGTATCTCTGAGGACAGGATTCCATTTAATTTGGTTATCGTATCTTCCGAGAAGGCTTCGCTTGCTGCAGGATGTACGAGCATCGTCTTCAACCATACCCGTTCATGGGAGGTGACCACGAATGTGCCCGCATCTTCGAGACGGGATAGAATTTGATAGCCAAAGATTTTCTCAAATGGGTTCATAGTAAGCAGCAATCTCCTTCCATTCCTCTATCAGCTCTCGGCGTAGATGTCTGGGCTCAAGCACTTCGCAGCTCGATCCGAAGCTGCGCAGCCAAGGCTTAATCTCCGTAATTCCATTTACCGTAATTTCGTATAGGAAGGATTGATCATCTTCCTCAACAATTTCCCCCCACTGCCCTTGCAGCAGTACCCGCTGCTTAATGAAGTCCGGTTCTCCTAGGCTAGGACTGAAGAAGCGGGCACGCACCTTCACGGGCCGTCCGGTATCGATGAGCCAGCTGTACTGAAGCTTCTCCATGAGCGCCGCTGTCTTCATCTGAAACACTTCCTCGGATACATCCTCCACTTCTTCAATGTGGGTCATGCCCTCCATGCGGAACTTGCGGATACCCTCTCTGTCGCTGCTCAGCATATACCATCTTCCATATTGATGGTCATATACGATCTTTAAGGGCAGAGCCTTATGCCAAGTTCCTTCGCCTTCCCTCTCGAAGCGCGGATTCGTCTGCTGCGCGGCATAGCTCTTCTCAGCCTTGGGCGTGAAGTATTGGAATTGCACTCTGCATCGCTTGTTGATAGCACCTAATAAGGTAAACAGATGGGCCTCATCCAATATGCGAAAATGATAGTGATATTTATATAAAAAGGTATCGGTAAGATATTGCCCCTCATGATCAAGCAGCAATTGCTTCTTCAAGCTGTCCCGCAGCAAATAGCCATGGACAGAAGGCACTTGCGTGTTCGCCATTACATCCACGAAATCGTATAAATCAAGCAGCTCCTCATCCGATAGTTGCTGTATGAGCTCATCGTTCAAGCGGTAGCGATATGGACGGGATGCATTCGCTTTGCGTATGACGCCAACCGACTCTAGATATTTCAGGTCGCTTCGAATTGTCTTCTCATCGGGCATCGGCAGCTCTTCCGGCGTTCTGCCGCAGCATTCATCCATAAGCTCCATAGCGGTCATAGATTGCTCCTGAAGCGCCTCCAAAATAGTCGATATCCGAACCGATTCGGATTCCTTCAATGACTTGGCTCGAAACAAGAACAATAGGACAGGATCGGATGAATCGTCATTGCGTTGATGAACAGCTTCTGCCAGTTCCATTTCTGACGCATGCTTAGATTGTACCTCTGAGGCAGCGGCGACTTCCTTCAAGCGTCGAGCCGTTTTGTCCAATGTATGTACGGAAATGCCCAGCCTATCTGCAAGCTGTTGTCTATTGAACGCACCTCTCATCAGCATGAGCGTGCGCAAATACTGAATCTCCTTATCGAAACTCTCCTTAGCCACGCGTCGAATCTCCTTCCTTCTCCCAAGTAACCCATGCAGTTCTCTTTTATTGTATCAGGTAAACATTTGCGGAAGCACGAAATAATCTCGGTAGGTCGTAATACTTTCGCCATGTTCGCAAAACCGGAAATAAGAGATGATGAATGCACAAAGCAATGCGCATCGGTTCAACGGTTAGGGAATGGCTAAAGTGCTGGAACGCCTGAGTACACGCGTTGGAGGATGGAAATCAATCGAAGCAGTGATACATCGAAACGAGCAGCTTGCAAAAGGATAGCTTTGATAGGGAAGGAGTCAAACATATATGGAAAATATACGGCAGCAAATTATAGATGCGTTACGAAATATCGAGACAGAAGAACAGGTACGAATAGTATATGCTTGCGAATCAGGCAGCAGGGCTTGGGGATTTCCATCGAGGGATAGTGATTATGATGTTCGATTCATCTATGTAAGGCCTATGGACAGCTATCTATCCTTATTCGAAAAACGAGACGTGATTGAGCGGCCGATCAGCAATATGCTGGACATCAACGGGTGGGATATGAAGAAAGCATTGTCCTTATTCCGCAAGTCAAATCCACCTTTGCTTGAATGGCTGCAATCTCCGATTGTATATACAGAAGAATCGGAAGTGGTGGAGCAGATACGTGCCCTATCCTCCGATACCTTTTCGCCAAGAGCCTGTATGTATCACTATTTGCACATGGCCAGAGGAAACTACAGAGAGTATTTGCAGAGGGAGTCCGTGAAGATCAAAAAGTACTTTTACGTGCTGCGCCCGCTGCTGGCCTGCCAGTGGATTGAGCGTTATCACGAGATGCCACCTATTGAATTCCCGGTGCTGGTAGATCGGCTTGTGCCGGCGAACAGTGAACTTCATGCCGCTATTCAACAATTGCTTGCGCGCAAGATCGCGGGAGAAGAGTTGAATATGGAGCCGAGAATCGAAGTCATCAATGCCTTTATCGAACAATCCATCGGGCACTATGAACGGATTGCCGTACAGCAGCCTGTTGCAGCAGGCGGATATAATGCACGGCTTGATGAATTATTCCGCAGGTCGATAACAACCGCAGATGTAAGGAGAGAAGAAGCATAATGGCAATCGTGCAATTATCGTCAACGCATCCACAGTTTTCATTTCTCATTCGGAAAAATCCGCATAACGGAATGATCTTGCGACAGATTCGCAAGGGGACGGCATACGGCTGGTACAGCGATGCAGCGAAGTATAACGTATATTTCAAGGATGCGGACAATGAGGTTTCCTATAAGCAGCATAAGGATGAGGTTTTTGAATATTTGAACGTATCCCGCTATAATACGCCGATTTTCCCGCTGCATGCGATTGGCGAATTTTTCTCGGCACCCTTCAAATCGCAGAGCGAAGAGGATGTTGCGGGTTATGAGCATTCCTTTACCATTAACATGATTCATGTGGATCGCATGCAGTACATTCATTTTTTTCAAAAACATGTAACGGCATATACCTTCGACCTTCATCACCGGACGGATAAGAGCTATTCTATCAAAATAACGACACAGAGAAGCTTGCATGAACTGCTTCATGTCGTGAGTGTACTGTGCTTATTCTTGTCTATGTTCGGCAATGAGAGTCTTGATATTTCAGACAGTATGATCGTGAAATATGTGAAGAGCATGAACATTATTGATGCACCGTACTATATTCGCAGCCTGTTCGCACGTATTTTCTTGTCCTCGAAGCAGGATTTCCGCAAACATAAGGTGGAACTTGAACGTACAGATCGATATGCGATCCAGTTCGAATACGGCGGAACGGCGATGCAGCGCAGAAATTTCATTGCAGGCATACTGCCCTTCAACAAATCGATTCTCGATGTTGGCTGCGGCGAGGGATTCTATGCAATCCCTTATGCTTCGAAAGTAGTAAGCAGCAGCTACTATGCAATAGATATTAATGAAGATCTGCTTGCGGTCGTGCAGCGAAAGGCCGAGTCCAAAGAACGAGATAACATTATAACCTATCCGTCGCTTGAACACTTCATGGAGCATTACAACGGGGAGCAGGTCGACGTGATGTTGACAGAAGTGATTGAGCATATGAGTAAGGATGAAGCGAAACATCTGATCCAGTTGATTTGCACGAATATTGATTTTGAACATTTCGTCATTACGACACCGAATGCAGACTTTAACGTCTTCTACGAACTGACGGCGTTCCGGCACCTCGACCACCGATGGGAAATGGGAAGAGAGGAATTCGCAGTCTGGTTTTCGGAAGCGATGAGCGCTTATGGAGCGGCATACACCTACGAGTTCGTAGCGATCGGGGATCGCGTGAATGGGATACCGACAACGCAAGGCGTCGTTATCAGGAAGGGAGGGGAAGAATGTGGAGCTTGTCACTAACGTTCATACGATCTATCTGATGATTGGGCCGACGGAGTGCGGCAAGACGACGTTTGCCAAGGAGGTGCTGATGCCGCAGTTAAGGGGCGATGCATCAGGCGCCATGCAAATGAATGTGCAATATTTATCCTCGGACAGCATGCGGCAAGAAATACTCGGCCACGACTATGATAAATATGATCAGGTTATGCTGGAGGCCAGCGCTCAGGCTTTTCATTTGCTATATACGAAGCTGGATATGGTCACTTCTTTTCCGGTGAATGCGGAGTTCGTGATCCTGGATACGACCGGACTAGCCGAGGATTTCAGGGCCAAGGTTCGAGAGATTGCTGACCGCAATCACTACCACGTAGAGGTCATCCTCTTCGACTACCGCAAGCGAGAGGACTATTATGCATCGGAGCGTTCGAAGAGACTGATCACGAACCATATGAATCGGTTGAAAAAGGATGTGCTCGGTTCTCTTGCGCGGGAAGGGTATGCCAATATCCATCGGGTGCGCAGCAAGGACTTTTACTGGCTTGAACAGGGGGCTGCCAATCCGGAATACCGCGTCATCGTTCACAATCGAAGCGAATATGCGGCTACATTTCTGCCAAATGAACGCAATTATACGATTGTCGGAGATGTGCATGAATGTATTCATGACCTGCAAGGGCTGCTGCGCAGCTGCGGCTACCGAATCGAGGATGGCAAGCTCAGCGCCACGGAGCGGGTGCAGGATACGGACATCATTTTGGTAGGGGACTGGATTGATAAAGGCAAGGCGACCAAAGAAACCATCGACTTTTTATATGACAATCGGGAGCACTTTCGGTTCGTACTCGGCAACCATGAGAACTTCGTATACAAGTACTTGCAGGGAGAGGTTAGCGGTGTCGATCAGGAGCTGGTACGCACGTATTTCGATTCGATTCAGGTGTTGATGGGGGATCGAGAACTGTTGGATAGATTTAATCATTTGGTGTCTCTATCGCAGCCGTTCTATCAATATCGTTCACCTCATGCGCCATCGTTCTATGTGACCCACGCACCTTGCAGGAACAAGTATATTGGGAAGCTGGATGGGAAGGCCGTTCGTCGTCAGCGCAATTTCCGCATTGATCGGGATGCGCCGCTCGAAGAACAGCTGCGCTTTATTCAAGAAGAAGCGGTTAGCAATCAGCCCTATCATATATTCGGCCATGTAGCGGCCAAGATAGCCTTCCGTATCAAGAACAAAATTCACGTAGACACGGGCAGTGTGCATGGCAATCGATTGACCGCTGTAAGTATCTCCTACAAGCCATTCTACAAATCGCATCCTGCCAAGCAAGCGATTATTGAAGATGAGCTGCCAACACTGTTTGAAGTTCAGCGGAGGGTTTCTCTGCAGGATCTAAACGATGAGGAAGTGCGGAGACTGCATTACTGTACACGGAATCAGATCAATTTCATATCTGGAACGATGTCGCCTGCGGATAAAGATGTAGATGCGCATGAGCTGGAATCGTTGAAGCGGGGATTGGATTACTTTGCAGAACATCAGGTAGAGAAGGTAGTGCTGCAGCCAAAATATATGGGCTCAAGATGTAATATTTATCTGTATCGTGACGTTGAGCAGTGTTTCGCAGTGAGCCGGAACGGATATAGAGTCAAACAAGTGGATCTAACAGACGTATACGAGCAGATGCTTCACAGATTCCGGGCTTTTATGGAAGAAAATCAGATCGCGATGCTTCTGTTGGACGGGGAATTGCTGCCTTGGAGAGCGATGGGGGAGGGGCTGATCGAACGGCAGTTCAAGCCGATTGCAGCAGCTTTAGAGAGCGAGCTTGAATTTTTACAGGAGCAAGGATTTGAATCTGCATGGGGGAAGCTTGTGGAGATGTATCGGAGTACGGAATTTGAAAAAGACCAGTATCATATGTCGAAAGCGGTTCTTAGTGAAAAGTACGGCAGTCATATCTATCAAAGCTATAAGCATGTTCACGATGCGATCAAGACTAATGTTCCGCTGAGCAAGCATGAGGACGCATACGAGACTTATCAGAAGCAGCTGGGACAGTACGCGGAGGACGGGAAATTGGAATATAAGCCGTTTGGTCTGCTTAAAGTGATTGATGAGTCGGGCGAGGAACGGATTCCAACTGAGAGTACATCTGCGATTTTTAGCTTCTTGTCTGACGACGAATACGTAATCGTGGATCTAACTCAGCCAGATTATGTTGAGCAAGCAGAGCGCTATTTCTCTAAGCTGACAACGGAGAAACATATGGAAGGCGTCGTCATGAAACCAGAGATCACGATAAACAATGCTGTACCTTATATGAAGGTAAGAAACGCGGACTATTTGTCTCTTGTTTACGGCTATGATTATCAATTCCCACATAAGTACGATAAGCTCATCAAGCAGAAAAATGTGCGTCAGAAGCTGAAGACCTCGCTCAACGAGTATCGTCTGGGCCAGCAAATGCTTGCTGTAAAGCTTGATGAAATAACACCTCAGCATGCGGAGTACAAGGAACTGGTTGCAAACCTATTATTCGAAGCAGGCAGAGAGAAAGAGCTTGATCCAAGATTGTAAGTCGTATATTTGATTAGGTGATCGCCGTTCAGTTTCATTGGAGGAATTGGGCAGGTTACCGATTTGCCAGTTTAGTTTTTCAAATAAAATTAAATTAAATGTGTATACTTACATTATTTTCAATTTTATGTTTAGACATAAATGCAATTTGATGATAATTTAACCTCTAGAGCAGCTCGAAAAGTAAAGAATATTCTAGGGGGAACTAAAAAGTGAAAAAATTAGGTCTATCTTTTATGATGCTTATGCTTATGTTGGGCATGATTACAATGAGTCCGGCAAATGCTGCATCAAGCCCGTTTAGAGGTGGATTATTGGACGATGTACCTATTCAAACCGGTACGGCTGTTGGAAAACCTTCAGGAACAGGCGACTTAAATATGACGGATAATAATACATCGTCATCAACAAATTTTAGAAATAATGTACGTGTGGCTTGGTATGATTTTGCCACGCCACAGGAAATTTCGGCCGTTGTCGTCTTCGGCACCGAAAGAAAAAGTACTATGGAATTTTACGATTCCAAAGGCAAATTAAAACTTACATATAAAGCTGCTAACACTAATGGAATTCAGTCTCTTCCAGAAGTCCTTAGTGATGTATCCACTGTCGTATTGAAAGCGGAACAAGGCGACTTTATAAGGGAATGGAATGTATTTACTAAGCCTTCTGCCGCACCTTCACCTACAACGATCACTTGGAGTCAGGGCGGTGATAAATTTGTATATTTGGAGTGGGATTCTACTGGGGCAGAGACATACACTGTGAAACGCTCCGAGTCTCCAAGTGGCCTCTTTGAGGTAATTGCTTCAAATGTTACGGATACTTTTTATACAGATAAATCGGTTAATAACGGAACTACCTATTATTATGCTGTATCTTCTGTAAACGAAGCGGGGGAAAGCGCAAATTCTATGACCAACAATAAAAGTAGCGCCACGCCGAATGCAACGAAGTATACAGGCGGATTGTTGGACGGTGTACCGCTCAGCTTGGGGAAGGAACTGGGTAAACCTACATCAACTGAACGCAGGATGACGGATAATTCTTCTACTGCAAGATCCCTCTCTACTGGGGAGATGGCATGGTACACCTTTGATTCACCGGTAGAAGTTTCGGCTGTTATTTTAAATGCAAAGAACCTAGTCCCTATGGAATTTTATGATGTAGATAATAAATTGTTGTATTCGTATAAACCTTTAGAGAATGACAAAGTAGAAACACTTCCTGAAAAATTTAAAAATGTTACAACAGTAGTGTTGAAGTCCGGTTGGATTACGGAATGGAATGTATTTGGAGAATCAACAGAACAACCAAATCCTGCTTCCATTCAATTAACTGCGATGGGTGGTAATAAAAAAGTATCATTACATTGGAATAGCACTAATAGTGCAGCTAGTTATAACATCATGCGGAGCACTGTTGCAGGAGGCTCATACAAGACAATTGCAACTGTTACAGGGAGCACTTATGACTACGTCGATTCATTAGTAACCAACGGTACTATATACTATTATGTAGTAACCGCTGTTAGTCCACAAGGTGAGATTGGGCAGTCCAATGAAGCATCTGCTACTCCGAACTCAGATGAAGTTACACCACCAGGGACTGACGAGGATCATGATGGAAATCGAGCTCTATTAAATATTGTTTTGAACAATGGAATTTCGAAGGAATTCGACCTTTCCATGAAGGAAGTAAATGCATTTATTGCATGGTATGAAGGACGAGCATCTGGAAATGGCTCCGTGATGTTTGCATTTGACAAGCATAATAATAATAAAGGGCCATTCAAGAACCGTAAGGAATATGTATTCTTTGATAAAATCATTACCTTCGAAGTGAATGGATATGATGCGGATGGTGGCTCTACTAGTAATAATGGAGATGAGAACCACTCTAATCCGGGAGAAGAATATTAAGCATACTCAAAACAGAGATGACTTCTGAATTTACTCAGAAGTCATCTTTTTCAGTTGATCAATACTGAAGTTGCGACGAATTGCACTTGATATGCACTTGAAGCGATTGGTAAACTATGGATGTTGAGAGAATTCAATTTCATAGAGAAAGGATTCGTATACATGAAAAACGTTTTAAATGCGGGAAAATGGATGCTGGCGGCGGTATTGAGCTTAGGGATAATTGGAGTATCCAATGCATCCGTCGTATCGGCAGAGCAGAAATCAAGCAACGCAATTCAAGAATATGGATCGAACTCGTTAATTAAAAAGGACAAAACCTATTGGGTGTGGGGAAATTATCAGGCTGTGCCGACTCAATTGCATGGAATTGGCCCAGTAACACGGATCGTTGGCCCTTATGTGGTGACGGATGACAAGAAGGTATGGTATTTGAAAGGTAGCGCGATATCGCCAGAAATTAAGATTCACCCCGTAAGCGGCATAAATGATATGGTTTTCTGGAATGGCGATTTAGCTATTGATGCAGATGGCAAAGTTTATATTGTTGCAGACGAAGACAATGCTCAATTCAAGGAGCTGTCCGGCATCGATCAGGTTGAAAAAATAGCTGCGTACTCCCCTGAACATCCGAACCCGGAACGATGGTTTTTCCTGAAGAAGGACGGTACTGTATGGGAGGGAACGAATAAATTAACTTCGTTTGAGAAGGTTGCTTCCTTACCTCAGGTGAAGTCCGTGGCGAGCAGGCTGGTGCTTAAAAAAGGACGGCACGGTGTGGG
>NZ_JMDX01000167.1:0-13633 GCF_000935845.1 Paenibacillus sp. E194 | reverse complement strand
GTTACATTTTTGGAAAGCAAATTGCTTTTCAGACGAAGCAGATGCGGAAGCAGATCGAAGCAGCCGAAGCTAAAGCGAGCCCCCCTATCTTCGGCGTCTTCTGTCTTGCATTCCGCTTCATCTCCGCAGTCTGTTCCTTAATGCTGTCCGTCAATATGCGAGAGACGACGCCCATCTCATCGAGCTTCCCGTTCATTGTGCGCAGTTCTCGGTGAATATTCTTGGAGATCCGATCATCCATTGGGTTAACCCCCTCCTTTCCCGTACATCCATTCCACAGCGGCGGCGGCTTCACACAATTCCTCAATGCTCATACCGCTCGCTTCTGCATACGTAATGCCGCCCCGGCTGTTCAGGACGACACGCCAGAACAATTGCCGGAGCGGATTGCGGGAGATGGATTGCTTATACGTCGGATGATTCGGATTCCAAGGGTGTATCGACCATGCCCAAGAAGCGCGCACACTCCAGCCAGAGCGGCGTCATCAGATCGGTCTTCTCTTCAAGACCCTCCCAGCTTAGGCGTGGAGACACGATGACATGTTGGAGGAAAAAGTCCATCGACGCTTCCAGCTTCCATCCCCCGTCTGCCTTCAATGCTGCATCATATAATCGCATGAGCGCCCGCGCACCCGGATGCTGCAGCACATATTCCTCAGTTTCAATCGTTACTGTCTTTTGCTTGCTCACAAGTAGCCACCCTTTCCGAATCCTTTATTAATTAAAATTAGTTCTTATATTCACTATTCTGTTCGATGCATATAGTCGAGAACTTGGATTTCAAATTCACGATCCTCAAGCTCTGAGCCGTACGAAGCAGCCGGCAGCTTTTTGATGACAGCCTGATTACCGCTAATTGTTTCTCCCGGCTTGTTATTGGATTTTACGGTGATTTCAAATAATTTCTTCTCGTTCCCCAATCGATACAAGAGGGGCAATTGCGGCGACGTTGACATCACCGTCAGCTTAATCGTGCCGAGCGGATTGTTCTTATAGGCAATTGCTACCTCGCCGCGCGCGCCGACATGCGTCACCGTCTGCTCCTCGTCCTTTTCACAGGTAACGAATGTATTCTCGCCAAACCCCGTAATATGCTCGTTGTTAATGATTACAGATACTTGCTTTGCATCATAAATACCGATACTCATAGATAAGCACCATCCTTTAATTGAAAATGTTGTGTGATAAACAAATCACTTTTTAGCACCGAGAAGGTTGCAAGAACTCGAAGAAAGAAGCGCGGAGTGTAGGCGACTACATGAGCACTTGAAATGTTTCCGAAGGAAACATGCTTCGAAAGCATATGCTTTTCGAGAGTGAATGCAAGATTCGATGTCGAGTTACTTCTTGTCATGCCTCGTGATGGATAGTGATTCACTAGAAGCGGATAACACCGTTCACCTTCACCTGATGTACCGCGCCCGCGATCTCGAACCAGAACGAGCCACCGCGATATTCGCGGTTCGCGCGATCGCTTGGATTTACTTCATTGCGAGACAGGAAGGACGTACCGAACAGCGGCTCGCCGCTGTCTGCTGTCGCGATGATGCCCATACGGGAAGATTCCAGCAGCACGTTGATCACCGCACTCTCGATTTGGACAATCCCTGCATCGGTGTACGGAATTTTGCTCGATTGATTGAGCAAATTCTGAATTTGCATTTCCATGCGGGCACGCACATAATCACGCGCCATAATGACATCGATATATTCACCGGACAGCGTCTTGCCTTCCGAAGTACGAGCCTCGCCCTGCTTGTTTACGTACGTAATTGCGCCGCTATCGTGGATCTCCATCAATTCGCCAGCTGTTACCTTCATCGCGTCGATGCCTGTGCACTTCTTGAACTTCCACGTCACAGAGCCCACTTCAGCGGAACCAACCGAACCTACGAGCGCAGCTTCTGGATATACCGCGGCATCCGTGTGATAGAACACGACCGTACGCGTGTAAGCCTTGGACTTCAACGCTTGAAGCTTCGTCTTATCAGCAGCGCGTGTAAAGAACAGTCGGTAATCTTCCTTCTCAATCTCCGCAGCCAACGCCTCAACTACAGCATCGCTATTGTCAGAGGAGAGCAGATAGTACCAGCCGTTATCGACTACAGAACGAAGGCGAGCTGCCGGTTCCTCCTTCTCATCACAAGCAGTAATCGCAATGCGAGCCGGTGAGCGGTCACCTTGTCCAAAGAGCACCTCTGCCATTTTGTATTCCGCCGTCGTATCCGCGAAATCATCCTTGACCGCCTTGAGATCCCCGTATTCTTTATAGTCAGAGCCTCCGGCTTTTTTTCCGATAATAAGCGGCATTCCGAAGGACAACCGACCTGTAGGCTTTTGTAAATCAATCGTTACTTGCACATCTTGAATAGACATGAACAATCACTCCTTCTTTTCGTTTCGTTGTAATTCCACTTTTTCGATGAACGTAAAGGTTCGCTCGAAGCGATCCTTCATGCGAAGCCTAATGCGGAGACCTAGTCCAGCAGTCGGCTCCGTCTTCCACTGCGCTGGCCCCATATTCACCTGCACGGCAGAGATCGTCGTCAAGCACTCCAATCCTTCCGTCCACTGCCAGCCGAGCAAATCTCGGCAGCGCTCCACCATATCCATGCGTTCCTTGGAGCAAATGAGAAGCAGCCATTCCATTTCGACAATCTTCTCGATCATCCCCTGTGACTCTGCATGATGCGGCGAGCAATCAATGTAGGGCTCAACCACGTCGTACGCGATAAATGGCTCGATTTGATCCGCCTTCAAGCCGTCCAAGGGAACAACCGGCATGTTCAATGCCTTCCCCATGGGCACGAGCCATCGTTCTACGATGTCGCGATATACAATCAATCCACATCACCTCCCTTCATCTACTGGGAAAATTGCTAATCTTGCATCCTACTCATGTGCTAGTCGACCATCCCAACAGAGCGTCATGCTGCTCGCTTGATATCAACGAAGGCAGCTTCCTTTCTGCTCACGATGTCCACGTTAACAGTATAAAACGGCGAACATATGTTTGCTTTAAACTGCTTTTATAGTTTCTTTTTGATTTGTTTTTAATTATTTATAGGAACAAATGTTCTTGTTTTTGTGGTATAATGGGAATACCTGCCCACGGTGTTCCATTTCGATGCTGGACCCAATAGATAATATAGGAAGTACACAACCTCGAGTATGAATGGAAACAAAGGAGGCCTTGCCTAATGGTAATGGGGTTCATGGACATGCCAGAGCATGAAGCAATGGATGCGAAGCAAGCAAAAGCACGAATTGATGAGGTATTTGCCAAATACAGAATGTGCAAGGTTATGAAGTTCGCCGTTCGCGAGGCGCGGATTACAACGAATTATGAAGCGAGAGAAAACGGAGCGACGAACCGGGTCGGCGATCCGACTGCCGCAGTAGCGGTCTATAATACAGATAAAGCAAGCGAATGTCTGGCGTTTTGCGAGCTGATTGAGTCCATCGTGCACGAATTGGAGCCGGACGAGCAGCTGCTCATCCGCGAGCGATATATGAAGGAAGCTCGTATGACGGACACGAAGGTGTACAATTTCCGATTCGATCCCCCGATCAGCGCCGTAACCTACGGACATATCCGCAAGCGCGCATTCGCCAAGCTGCTGAATGCCTTCCAGTACGCCTTTCGTTCGACCAAGACATCATAATGCATAGAGATATACTGAACGTAAACAAGCCGACCAGGATGCCATCATCTTAGGTCGGCTTGTTCGTATCTTGATAGAGTGTTTGTATACGACATCTGACAAGCAGGAATACTTTTCTGTTGCACATTCGCATTTGGGTTACTATAATAGTAGTAACTTTTTATTCAATCAGAAAGGAATGTCTCTCTTGAACTTTCGTGTATATATTTTGGCAGTAGCCGCATTCGTCGTCGGCACGGTAGAGCTTATTATCGGGGGAATCCTCGATCAGATAGCCGCGGATTTGAACATTTCCGTCAGTGCAGCCGGGCAGCTGATTACGATCTTCTCGATTGCCTTCGCTATATCGGCACCAATATTAATGAATCTCACAGCCAAATTTGAACGCAAAAAACTGTATATTGTCTTTTTGTTCATCTTCATGTTCTCGAATCTTATCGTGGCGTTCAGCTCGAATTATGCAACATTGCTCGCAGCCAGAGCCTTGTCTGCATCCAGCGGCTCGCTGCTTATCGTGTTGTCCATCACGATTGCCTCGAAGCTCGTCCAACCGGAATATAAAGGACGTGCCATTGGCGTCATCTACATGGGCATCAGCGGATCACTCGTCCTAGGAGTTCCTATTGGTATGGTTATCGGAAATGCATACGGATGGCGAGCGCCGTTCCTGCTAGTTGTGGGACTGACTGCAATTGCAATCCTAGGGATTTATGCCTTCTTATCGAAGGTTCCCCCTTCCGAGGTTACGACCTTGCGCGCACAGTTCGCTTCATTGAAGAATGCGAAGCTCGTTAGCGGGCATCTCATTTCGTACTTGATGCTTACGGGCCATTTGACTCTCTATGCATACTTGACTCCTTATTTACAGGAGACATTCCAGCTTAGTCCAGGCATGACGAGCATCGTGTACTTCTTGTTCGGCTTGGCAGCCGTATCTGGCGGAGGGCTTGGCGGCTTGATGGCGGATAAATGGGGTACAAAACGCTCTATTTTGTTGATAGTATCAAGCTTTGCGGTGATCATGTTCGTTCTCCCGCTGACGGCACAAGTATCGTTCTACGTCTTCTTGATTGCGATGGTGATCTGGAGTGCGCTTAGCTGGGCATTGTCCCCGGCGCAGCAAAGCTATCTCATGCAGACTGCTCCCGATACAGCTGACATCCAGCTCAGCCTGAATTCATCGGTGCTTCATCTCGGTATTGCGAGCGGTTCTGTTGTTGGCGGACTTGTCATTGAACAGAGTTCTGTAGCCAATAATGCATGGGTCGGCTGCCTGTTCGTCCTACTAGCGCTGGGAAGTGCCATGTTCTCCCTGACTCGTTCTTCCCAAGCAACGACGAAGACGTCTGTTGCAGCAGCGGAGTAACAATAAATAAGCCCAAAAAACGACACTCTACTCCGAAAATTGGTATAGGGTGTCGTTTTTTATCTTTCATTTTTGGAAATTTTATTTTAGTTACATTTCGTAATATGAAAGCGTTGACACGATACAATATGTATCATATATTCAAGTTGTACCGCCATCATTTTCAGAATATGTAAGGAGGTGTAAATAACCCGAAAAATGTTATCTATCATTTTGAGAAAAGGAGTGTACAGCCGATTGAAAAATTTACGTTTATTTGTAAGTCGTTTGTTAGTAGTCGTATTGACGCTATTTTCCCTACTGTTTCCGATTTCCGCATACGCATTTGATTCACACGCAGAATTAACGGGCCAGGCACTGAGTCCTGAAGTACGTGCAAAAATGCAGCAGATTGTTGATCAGAATAAATTTACAGAAGGTCAAGAGCCTGTACTGCATCCCGATTTGCAAAACCTTACTGATGACAAGGAAATTTCAGTTATCGTCCAATTTTCCGAAGCCCCGGTAGCTCTAGCGAAGGGTATGAGTATGCTCGAGGGCAAATCATTTACTGCAGCCTCAGAACAGAGCACGAAACAAAAAATCGCTAGACAGCAACAAAGCTTTGTCAGCCAATTAAGCAGCAAAAGTATCAAAGCTAACGTGGGCTTTACATACAATTATGCATTTAATGGGGTCTCCCTTAAAGTAAAAGCAAGTCAGGTGGATCAGTTGCTTAAAATGAACGGTGTACAATTGGTAGAGCCTGACGTGGAAGTTCACGCTCTGGGGGTAGAGTCCTCAAAGCTGCCGGATAGTGAAGTCCATCCGAACATGAACACGAGTAATCCATTCCTTGAAGTTCCATCTGTATGGGACTTAGGCTATACAGGCCAAGGAGTTAAAGTAGGCGTTATCGACACCGGAATTGATTATACTCATCCAGATTTAAAAGACGTTTATAAAGGCGGACATAACTTTATTACGCAAGTAGTAGACGGTTCCGATACGGGATACGCTCGCACTAGAGGAGACGATCCGTATGAAACTACGCTGTTGGATCACCCTGATAACAGACCGTGGGTTCACCCTACTACTGGAAATCCTTTTAATACCTCACATGGCACCCATGTTGCCGGGACGATTGCAGCTCAAGGCACAAATCCTTTTGGTATAAAGGGACTTGCCCCTTCAGTTGAACTGTATGCTTATCGGGTACTGGGTGCATACGGAAGCGGCGCGAATTCAGGGGTTATTGCAGGTATCGATAAGGCCGTCGAAGAAAAATGGACATTATCAATCTATCTTTGGGCGGATCTACCAATAGCCAAGTATCTTCTGACGCGATCGCCATCAACAATGCAGTTCTAGCAGGTACGACAGCAGTCCTTTCTACGGGCAACTCAGGTCCAAATAGAGGGACGATCGGCAGTCCGGGCACGGCAGCCTTTGCGATATCGGTGGGCAACTCTACTGTTCCGGAAAAGACGATGGCCGGAAAGGCAACTGTAACTCTAGACAAAGCGGGAACGATCACACCATATATCATGAATTTGATGGCATGGAAATTCGGCACAGACCCGAAAACCATTTTGACCGGAACGTATGATGTCGCCGCAATCCCTGGCCTTGGTAAAGTGACGGATTACGCGGGTCTGAATGTGGCAGGTAAAGTCGCTCTCGTTGCCCGCGGAGATATTGCCTTCGTGGATAAAATAGCGGCAGCGAAAAATGCAGGTGCCGTAGCGGTTATTGTTCACAACTCTGCGGGCGGAACGAATACTCCAGGACCGTCAGGCGCCTTTGTGGGAGATTCCTTCGCGTCCATCCCAACGTTTGATATGTCCTACACGGACGGCAGCGCACTGCGAACGGCTCTTGCGGGCGACTCAGGTACCGTCACCTTCGGAGAATTCACCACCGGTACGACTTTAAGTGACGATATCAATAGTTCCAGTTCGCGCGGACCTGCCAATCCGGTCTTTGATATTAAACCGGACGTGGTGGCTCCAGGAACTAACATCATGTCATCGGTTCCTGCCTATGGCAAAGATTATCTCGATAATCAAGGACAGCCTCTGCCTGACTACCCTGACTATTCCGAGTCCTACGACCGTTTTACAGGCACCAGTATGGCGGCCCCGCACGTAGCGGCGGTTGCGGCTTTGCTTAAATCGCAGCATCCGGATTGGACTCCGTTCGATATCAAAGTCGCGATTTCGAATACAGCTAAGCAATTGGACGTAACGAAATACGACGTCTTCTCTCAAGGTCCGGGACGTATTCAGCCGCTTAAAGCAGCGACGACTGAAGCGCTTGCGTATGAATTGGATCAAACCACTTTCTCCAATAAGACTTATGACTACACCAAGGGCACAATCACCTTCGGCAATGTATCTCCAAATACAAACAATCCAACAACGATAACACGGTCTATTCTTGTTAAAAATGTAACGGGAAGCCCAAGCGACTATACGGTATCCGTCCAAACGACAAAAGCGGCAACGGGCACGCTAGCAAGTTCGAACGTGACAGTCGACAAGTCCAGCTTTACGTTAACCGATGAACAAAATTTGACCGTGACGCTAAATGTTCCGAAAGGGACTGGAACAAACGGTAACGAAATGATGGGTTACGTGAAGATTACAAATGGTACGACAAATCTAATTCTTCCCTTCGCGGCGAATTTCGCCCCACCGACGGGATTGAAGACCTTTACAATCGACAGCAACCATATCTCTCCGAACGGGGATGGCAAGCTGGACAGCACGACTGTGAGATATGAATTCCACGATAGGCAAGCAGCTACGTACATTGAACTTTATGATCTAAACGATCTAACTGGCGGACCTTACGGAGACGGTTCAATCGGATGGATTTTGAACACCGGCAGTATGACAACGGGAGCAAAAACGTTAAACTTTACCGGTAAATATCATCCGTGGGGACAGCCGGGATCGACCCTGAGCGCGCTAGCTTCAGAAAGCGTCTATGCCATGCAGCTTACAACATTAAACTCCGCCGGAACGGCAGTCGTAGCAAGGGGATTACTTCCGGTGTATATCAAGACGAGCACGCCTAAATTCATTTCGCCTGACAGCCTGAATGTCACGGGTTCGAATTTGCAGTTCTCCGGTTCGATCGACGATTCGTACGTGAAATTCGGCCCAGTCGTTGAGGAAGAATTGGACTTGGATTACAACATTAACGACAACTTGCATGTGAAATACGAACTATCGGACAGCAACGACAACTTAATTTCCTCGCAACCAGTAACTCTCGATCAAAATGGCAACTTCGGAATCGCATTAAGCGGTTTAACGGCCGGAGCGAATAAGCTGAAATTGATCGTAGACGACGCAGCAGGTAATCATGCGGAGAAAGTCGTTACGATTACTAGCGCAGATCCTGTGTTAAGTGGAATTAAAGTACAGCCAGAGGCTTTAACCTTAGATGTCGGTTCCACTGCGGATCTTACAGTAACGGCTCAATATGTTGACGCGGACGGCAAGCCATTCCCGGCAAGCGTTAGTGACGTTACGTATGGGGCCACCTATACCGATTACGATCTGAGTGTCATAGACGTTGTCTATGGTAAAGTAACGGCGCTAGGAGAAGGCAGCACGACGATAACGGTATCTTATGAAGGGCAATCGGCTTCAGTACCCGTCACTGTCACTACGACCCCAGTCGATCCTGTATTAACGTCGATTTCGGTATCGCCGGACAGCGCTGCTCTAAAAGTTGGGAAGGATGCTCAACTTGCGGTCACCGCGGTGTATAGCGACGGAAGCAAGAAAGACGTTACAAGCGACGCAGATTATAGCACAGCTAACCCAAGTATTGCTGCGGTAAGCGATACCGGCAAGGTGACAGCCTTAGGAAAAGGTGACACGACAGTAACCGTATCTTACGAAGGTAAAACCTACGCGGTACCTGTTACCGTCACAGAAGAAACGACAACCCCAGTCAAAGTAACGTCGATTTCGGTAACGCCGAACAGTGTAGATCTTAAAGTTGGGAAGGATGCTCAGCTTACGGTCACCGCGGCGTATAGCGATGGAAGCAAGAAAGACGTTACAAAGGATGCAAAGTATAGCGTACCTGGTACGAACATGGTTACAGTAAGCAATACCGGCAAGGTGACAGCCGTTGGAGCAGGGAAAACGACGATCACTGTATCTTACGAAGGCAAATCTTATGAGGTGTCAGTCACCGTAACCAAGGATTCTGGCACAACGAATCCAGGAACACCGTCCAATGCAGGCTCGTCTTCATCAAGCTCATCATCGACTCCAGCACCAATAGGCAAGAAAGTAAAAGCAGGCACGCTCACTACGACGAAAAACGTTAAGGGTGCGACTATCGCAACGATAAGCGTATCGAGTGAGGCCTTGATCGCCCAGTTGAAAGATTCGAAAGCGAACGACGCCACGCTGGATCTTACCGATATTAGCTTCAACGACTACAGCAGTGCGAATGTAATCTTCAATAAAGCAACGGCTGACAAACTACTGGCATCCGGCAAAGGATTAATCCTTGCTGGTAATGGATTTACCATCCGAATTCCTGCGGATGCATTGGCTGATTTTATTGGTACAAATGGATTTAAAGCAAGCTTATCGGCAAAAGATTCTGACAATGGTGAAGTTAACATCCATTCGGCAAATCAAACAACCGTCGTATCGCAGATCGTGACGATCGGAAACGAAAAAGGGAAATTGAGTCATCCGATTGAAATCGGCCTCAAACCGTCCAACAAAGTAATTGATTTGCAAAAAGTTGGCGTTTACCAGCAAGATGAAAACGGTAAATGGGTATATGTGGGTTACAATGCCGCGCATCAGCCGGGGAATATTCAACTTACAACATCTACGCTCGGCTCCTTCGAACTGATGGAGGTTCACATTTCGTTCGACGATATTCAAACCCATTGGGCAAAACATGAAATCGAAGTTATCGCGGCTCAACACGTAACCAACGGGAAAAACGAATCTAAATTCGTTCCGAACGATACGATAACGCGCGCAGAATTCGTGGCGCTCTTGGATCGTATTCTTGGACAAAAGAAAGAATGGAGTCATTACGTCGCGATGGCAGGGGCAAATGATATCTTGGATCGCGAAGAAATGGTTGTATTGATGGTCAATGCCATGAAAGTCGATCTGCAAGGCGAGAAAGTACAATTAAACTTCAAGGATAAAGATCAGATTTCGGCGAGTGCCCAAGCCGCAGTAGCGTATGCGGTAGATAAAGGATTGATTAATGGAATGTCTAACAACACGTTTGCTCCCGATCAAAGCTCCACTCGCGCGCAGGTGGCTTCTATTCTCTATCGAATGATGAAACTCTTAGGCACAATTTAATCTCAATAAGTAGTCAATTCCATAGGATGACTAAAAGCAGACCTCTTCGGAGGTCTGCTTTTTACTTCCTTTCACTTGAGGCTCTTCATGCAACAGTTTAATCTTCTTTAATAACGAAGCCGCATCAGCAGTGACTTCATTTCCTCGTCTGCCATGAGCTCTGCATTATACTTTTGTGAAATTTTCGCTAAGGCAACATCATGGTAAAAGAACTCAATAAAGAATTTTACGAACGGCTGCGCCCCGGTTCGCATTGCCTGCCATTCGCCTTGCTCCATCCCCGCGAACATAATTTGCGATGAATCGGCTGCAACCAGCATGAATCTCTCCAGCGTATGATGCTCTTCCGTCGGCGATAACGTATTCAGGTTCGATACCTGTGCTTGCGCCACATCTGTCCCCGTTACAAATGCCTCCACTCGTACTCCTTCCCGCTCCTTCTTCTCCAGCAGCGGCACATATTTCTGGAACTCATCACTCCACATCGAGACGATAATCGTTTCCTGCGCCTCTTCGAGAATACGCTGGCAGTACGCCATGATCGAAGCTTCCGATTTCAAGCTCCACACTTGGTTGTCTGCAGCAATTTTGCGCTCATTCATCTGCTTCAACTGTTCAATGCTCTGTTCGAACTCCTTGGACAACTTGTCGATGACGATCTGAAGTGGCAGCGCTAAATATGTCTTTTTCTTTTCAGATATGGAGTCCGATATTAATCCCTTATCGATAAGACGCGATAGCACCTCATATATTTTCGCTTTCGGCACACCCGAGTGCTTGACCACACTCGTTGCATCCATAGGGCCGTCTCCTGCCACCAACGTCTCGTATACTTTGCTCTCATATTGTGAAAAACCGAATTTCTGAAGCATAGCTCCTCCTTCTCTTTCGTGCAGCCGTATCGGAACTTGTCCGCATCATGATGATGTTAGGATTATCTTACTCCAGCCGATTCAAAATGAAAAGTCGAGCACGAAGCGAAGCCGCAGCACACCTGTATTATTTGTAAAATATTTCAATAAACCATCGCAACCGTTGCTGCATCTAACAGGTGTACAAGTCTGCCTTTTCTCATATGGAGTCTGGAATTGGATGATAAAAAGAGCCTGCCACTATATGAATATATGATCAATTTTAATAAAATCGAGGTGTACTTGTACCAAAGGAATGACGAACCTGGTAAACGGAATATGATACGCAGATGCAGAAAGGAAATAGTGCTTTGAATCTATCTAAGGAAACTCACGCAAACAAACACAAATCAGACAATGAACGCAAATTTTCTGTCCGTTTGACTGGACTTTTCTTTATTATATTCGCCTTATTCGCCATACTTATTATACGCTTGGCGTTGCTGCAATTCGTAGATGGCCCTGCCCTCAAGCAAAAAGAAACTTCATTGGGCTACCGGACTACAGCTATCGCACCGATTCGCGGAATCATCTATGATGCTAGCAATCACAAGATCGCTTATTCCACATCGACACAATCACTTTACTTTAACGTGAACAAAAACTACAAGAAGAAAGAAAACATGGAAGAAGCCAAGAAGCTCGCTGAAAAGCTCGCCGAGAGATTTAAAAGCAATACCAAGACGGGAGAGGGACAATCAGTCGAGGACATAGTGAAGCGTATGGATTTGAATGCCAATGTTAATCCCGTACATGTCCCCCGCTTGATCAAAACGGATTTATCCTCGAAGGAAGTTGCTTACTTTTTGGAGCATAAGTCCGAATATAAGGATCTTGAGATTATAGAAGACAGCGTCAGAAACTATGATCAGGATACAGTCGCGGTACAAACAATCGGCTATCTGAAAAAGTTCAGAGGGGTCAGAGAGTCCTACGATTATTATAAGGAGATATACGAAAATAGAAATTCCCGGCACGAGGAGCTCAGATACCTCGATTATGAGGATGTCGGCGTTGACGGGCTTGAGTTCATGTACCAGGAAGAGCTCCGCGGCAAAAACGGACTCAAGAAATTCCCGGTTAACGTAGCGGGGCGAATTATGGGCCCCATGGAATTGACCAAGCCTGAGCGGGGTAACAATCTTCACCTGACCATTCATAAAAGCATTCAGGTAAAAACAGAAACTGCGATTATGCAGACGCTGCAGAAAATACGAAATTCCTCCAATCCCGTAGAGCAAGCGCCTAACGCACGTACGGGCTATGCCGTCGCCATGGAAGTGAAGACGGGCAATGTCGTCGCCATGGCCAGTATGCCGGACTATGACAGCAACGTATGGAAGAACGGCTCCATCAGCGTTGAGGATTACGAAAAAATAAATCCTTTATGAACAACGGCACGATAAAGGCAGCCTACGGCCCATACGAGGAAAAAGAGATGAACAAGCACCCGAACTCCATCGTGTATCTTGGCTCTACAATCAAGCCGTTGTCCGTCCTTATCGGTTTGAAGGAAAAGCTGTTCAGCGTGTACGATGATTATCCTGACATCGGCTATGCCGAAATCGGACTCGAAAAAAGGAAAATCCGGAATGCGAACAACAAGTCGCATGGTCGCATCGATGCCGCAAAAGCGCTGGAATTCTCCTCCAATGCCTTTATGATCGATTTGATCGGCAAACGTTTATATTCCCGAACGGATGTGAACGGACTGAAGACATGGGACAAATATATGGAAATGTTCGGACTTGGTGTAAAGACCGGCAGCGGACTGCCTGGAGAGATAGCCGGCCTAAAGGACTACATGAGCGAAGCCGTGCGCGCCAGCGCGCAATCCGCTCTTGCATACGCCTCGTTCGGCCAGCAGGGCAAGTATACAACGCTTCAGCTCGCCCAGTATGCGGCTACGCTGGCTTCGCACGGCAAGCGAATGAAGCCGCAGTTCGTCAGCAAAATTACGGATCCGGACGGAAAGGTAGTAAAAGAGTTTAAGCCGGAGATGCTGAACGAAGCAAAGTTCGATAAAGCCTATTGGGACTTGATTGAGCTTGGCATGAGCCGAGTGAAGGTACAGGGATTTGAAGGGTTCAATTATGACTATTATCGGAAAACGGGAACATCCGAACAGGAAGTCGCAAAAGGTATCAGAGTAGAAAATGGAGTGTTCATTGCATACGCTCCCGCGCAAAATCCGACCTTGGCAGTCGCGGTAGTCGTTCCGGAAGGCAATTACGGGGCTTATAGCGCAGCGCCAATCGCGCGAGCGATATTCGATGCGTACGACGAGGTTGTTGGGCTTACGGGCACGCCGCGCAACACTTCTACAGATCAGCAAGATAAGATTAA
>NZ_JMDX01000166.1:0-13796 GCF_000935845.1 Paenibacillus sp. E194 | reverse complement strand
AGACATAGAGTTTCTCGGCTGTTAGGCGGAGGTGCTAATGTCGGGAAACCTTTTTATTGTTTGCGGTAACCTATCAACTGCCTTGGGGGTTAAAGAATTGTAGTATCCTATCTGCTTGGTTGACAATGAGGTGGCCCGTATCCGGCAGCAGCTCGATCCTAGCTTGTGGTGCAAATTGTTTCAGTCGATTCATACTCTTGCTAGCAGGTATTAATTGATCAGAATCGCCAAAAAGCATGAAAATCGGCATCGTTAATTGATGAAGGGACTGATTACTAAATAACGGCATTTTTGCAGTTCGCGGTTTGAAATGTTTGAAGACAAGTGATGCGAATGAAAGATCTACTTCCAATCCGGATAACGATGATGAAGAAATAGTACCAGCACCCACTAATTTAAGTATTTGTAGCTGACCCCATTTTCCAAGAAGGGAGAAAAAGATTGCTTTCCATAGGAAACTGGCTTTTTCATGTGTAAGCCCTCCGGGACAAAGCAAAACCAAATTGTCTACCTTCTCCGGATAAGTGGTAGCGAAACTCAATGACATCCAGCCGCCTAATGACATAGCTACAATGGAACAGGAGCTTAATCGAAGTGCATGTATGGTTTCATTCAACCATAGCGCGTATGCACCACTCTCGTAGCTTGGTCGGCTTGCTGCTGATAATCCTGCTTCTCCAATAATGTCGATTGCATAAACATTGTGAGTTTTTGAAAGAGAGGCTACATCGCCGTACCAAGTGAAAGAATTCGATACACTTCCATGCAGGAGAATCAGTGGGGGATTGTTCTTGGATCCTGACTCAATGACAAAAGTCGATCCGAAGCTTGTCTCAACTTCGTATTGGTGGTTTTCCACTGGCCAGCTAGCAAGTATTTTTCGGTACTGTTCTAAAACTTCTCGTTTGCCTGCTTCTGACTTATATAAATTCTCCATTATATCTCGCCTTTCTTTCTAGCAGTTTTTATACCATAATTTTTGAGTCTTTTTTTGCATTTAATTACAGTGAATTTTTTGCATGTACTATTAGATTTTAGCAAAATACTCTTTGACAATGAATTATAATCAATAATATACTAAGTTATGGAAATGCAGAGATAATCAAGGAGGTTTTTATAATTTATAGTTTTTTTGTTCATTTGCTCATTGTTAATATATTTGTCAGTACTGGAGTATCGAAGATTTTTAATTTCGGTCCCTTCATTAGAGCTATAAAAGTAATGTTAAATGTAAGTAATAACTACATTGTCTATTTCTTGGCGATTTCAGTCATCACTACAGAAATAGGATTTTCACTATTATTATTAATTGGCCGCAATACTGCTATTCCATCGATAGCTTTGATTTCCTTGCTCTTTATATTCAATCTAATGATAGTTATGCATATAAGGAAAAAGAGCGAAATCTCTTGTCAATGTGGCGGTTTCCTTGGAAATCATATTCTTAACAAAGGAATTGTTGCTAGAAATTTTGTATTAATCGCAAGTCTGTTCCTCACCTTAATCTTTCCGCCTTCCACCAACTTGCTTACTTTACTAGACGATATACACCAGCTCGTGTTCTTCGTATATATGGAGGCACTATCCTTAATTATTTTATTCTTTTATCGTTACATAAATCATGCTGCCTATATTTTAAAAAACATTAAAACGGGATGAGGTAGGGTATGGATTTATTAATAATAGGTATAATCTTTATGTGTATCGGCCTGTGCACTGTAGCATATTTCATTTTGCAATTATTGAATGTAGCGAAAGCAATAATGGATGAATTAAAAATAATGAAAGAAGATAAAAACAAGGGTGATTTTAATCCATTCGAGTTGCCTTATTCCTCTCTAGCAAAGGGCGAAGCTATACCTTCAATTGAAGTCATTGATCCTGCTTCAAAAAATACTGTTGTGTTTAAACAGCATCATAGCAAGGACACTCTAATTTTGCTTACGGGAGTAGGCTGCAATCCTTGCGAAAAAACGCTAACTGCCTTGTTTGATCATAAGGTTGATTTAAAACACGCAAATGAACATATAGTGATCTTCTCTTTTTATCCTCCACAGTTAGAAAACGAACACAATCACATTCATAACCACTTGAGCTTAGTCGAGAGAACTAATCCACACGAACAATTCATTGTGAACGAGAACGCAATTCAAACCTTAAAAGTAAATGAGTTCCCGATAATTATTCGAATTTCTGCAAATGGCCAGATTAAGGGAACTTATTCAGGACATATGGAATCCGTTATGAGTCAAATCCATATCATTCAGCAAAGTCTGGTGTCTTAACCTATTCTGTTCAAGATTGCCCGAAAGGAGGTGAATATCAATGAAGAAGGATGATTGCTCTATTTCTTATTGTGTAGATAAATGCACTTATGATAACTCGTGTACTCTTCAAGGAAATGGCATGCCGTATAAAAAGTGGACTGACTGCTCCAGTGCTCCAAAAGGGTGTTCGTACTGGATTAATCCTCCGAAGTGCGGCTGCTAGCAGTACCGAAATAAATATTTAAAAGTAAAGAACTCAGATTATTTGAGTTCTTTATTCTTTGTTGGATATCGTCCTTGCATTCTGCAAATCAACATAGTTGTGCGATATACTTGAAAAGAGGAATTTAATTGCGTCCATTTCCGATGAAATTAAAATTATTTAAATGGGTATTCAACATTATTTTCAATGTTTCTCGAATTGGATTTGTGTTCTTTATCGGAATCTCTCTGATTCTCGCCTTTTTACCTAACATATCATTATTGCTAACAGAAAAAATAGGAGATGCTTTAACTGAATACAGGAATAATCCAAGTTTACTTATATGGCTTCTCATTTCACAGGCAATCATTTATATTCTTTTTCAGCTTGTCACATTATCGGGAAAAATATTTGAAGTTAAGTTAAATTCGAAATATATGTTCCGCTTTGAATATCTAATCAGGTCAAAATTATCCCGCGTAAAACAGATTTCATTAGAAAGTACTGACGTACAGAATAAAATTTCGATGCTCTCATCCATTACCCCCCATCTTGGGATTCATCTTCTCAACAATGCACTATCATTAATGAAAAGCTGCATCGCATTAACACTTATGGTTTATATTTTGCACAATATTCATTGGGTAATAATAGTGTTGCTCATTATTTTAAGCGTGCTCAACATTTACGTAACTAGACTATACAATCAATATCAGATGGACATCCTTACACAAAATAGCGAAAAGGAAAGAGAGAAGGAATTCATATCTAGTATTTTTACAGATTATATTAAGGCCGCTGAAATTCGAATTTTCCAGAGGTATGCATATCTACTTCGCAAATGGGAGAACTCATTTTGGCATGTTCAGCACCCCCTTATTAAAATCGGTCTGAAAAGAGACACACTATTTACCGGGCTTCAAATTGTCACACAAATCTTAAATGCTTCCATGCTTATTGTTTTAGTGCTTTCCTCGACTACTGAAATCTCTATTGGTTCTTTCATGCTAGTAACTCAAGCCATATTAATGTTTCAAAATTATGCAAATGATATTGTGAACTCACTTAGCTATTTCAACCAAGCTTCTATTTACTTGCCTTCGCTTTTTGATGTAATGAACATGGAAGAAGAAGAAAACGATCCTAACGGGAAATCATTTAAAGGATTGCAGTCAAGTCTATCTGTTCATCAATTGAGCTTTCATTATGGAGATTCTGATAAAGTCGTATTAAACAATATCTCTTTTCGCATCAACAAAGGAGAAAAAGTTGCTATTCTTGGTGATAATGGATCTGGAAAAAGCACGCTTTTGAAATGCATGATCGGCCTGTATGATCATTATGAAGGAACGATTTGCTATGATGACATAGATATACGTAATTATGAGAAATCGTCCTTCCGAAACAACATTTCTGTTCTATTTCAAAGATTCGGAAAATATCCGATGTCTTTATTTGAAAACATAACGTTAGGTGACGAATTAGTTGATAAAAATGATCCTGATTTAAAACAAACCGTTGCGAACAGCGGTTTATCTGATATCGTCAGTCAATTACCCAGGGGGGCCAACACAATGCTGAGTCCTGTGTACCAAGATGGAGTAGATTTGTCAGGCGGGCAATGGCAAAGAGTGGCGCTAGCCAGAACATATGCCCGCAGACCAAGTGTACTCTTCTTAGATGAACCGACATCTGCAATAGATCCGCTTAGCGAAAGACAAATAAATGAAGATTTCATGGAATTTGCAGATGAAAAAACGGCAATAATCGTCACCCATCGGTTAAATATTTGCAAGTATGTAGATAAAATCATTGTGATGCAACAAGGAAGTATTGTAGAGATCGGATCGCACGAAGAGTTAATAAACATCAACGGCATTTACAAAGAAATGGTACTGTCACAAGATACTAATCTACGACTCGGGATCTCTTGAGTGAGCACGCGGGCTGCTTCCAAATGTCGAAATTGTCTTCGCAAACCTAGTTCATTTTGTTTTGTTCCTCCATAACTTATTTTCAAAATTCTGAAATCATCTCCCATATTAAGCTGTCAATAGTGATTGGATTGATATAAACATATTAGGTTATAAGTAACATAGGTTAAAAGTAACCTATGTTACTTCGGTTGTCAATAATTAACTTTAATTGACATGCTAGCAGCTTAGTATCACATAAGTCCAGAAATCAAGAGAACGCCCCTTCAACTTCAGGGGCGTTCTCTTTTCAATATAGAATCTTTCGAAAAAAAACTATTATCACTTAAACTTGATATGCCGGTCGCCATAAGAATCATATAGAAGCATTCTCTATGTATATCAAAAATATTAAGTCCCTATATGTTTTTCATATTTTTATTGAAGATAGCCGCATGCTAACATATACAAATGCAGATAGAGGGGACTGGTATTCAGTTCCCGATTCATGATTTTTATCAATTCGATATAGGTGGTCATTAATGTTAACGAAGTCAGCGTTTCCATTACTGTTGTTGAACATGTTTCTCGCTAATCTAAGTATGGGTCTTGTCATTCCGATCGTGCCGGAACTTCTTGAGGAGTTTTCGGCAAGCGGACAGGCCGCAGGATATTTGGTCTCCTGCTTTGGCTTGACCCAGTTTCTATTCTCACCCATTGCAGGCAATTTGTCAGATCGATACGGCCGTAAACCAATGATTATCATCGGTTTGGTCTTGTTCGCACTCTCCAACTTGCTTGCAGCTTTTGCAAGCGATCTAACTTTATTATTCGCATCGCGATTGATTGGTGGAATAGGCTCAGCAGCCTTAATCCCGTCCATTATTGCGTATATTGCTGACATTACAGCAGATGAGCAGCGCAGCAAGTCGATGTCATGGTTGGGTGCGTCGATGACATCTGGGTTTATTATCGGACCGGGTGTCGGCGGATTGCTTGCGGAATGGGGCATTAAGATGCCATTCTATGTATCCGCATGTGTAGGAGTGGTGGCAATGCTTTGCAGCTTCTGGGGATTGCCTGAATCGGTGTCGGCGAACATTCGCCAGATGCGTAGTCAAGTGAAGGAAAAGAGGGACAATGTGTTCCGGCAAATCGTGCTTTCGGTTCGGTCTCGCTATTTTGTCATGCTGCTCATTGTTTTCACGATGACCTTCGGTCTGACGCATTTTGAAGCAATTTTTCCGCTCTTTGTCGTACAGGTGTACGGATTCACGACGCGTCAAATCGCTATTCTACTAACCGTATGTTCGCTCATCGGCACGTTGAATCAACTGTTGCTGACTGACCGGATTACACGGCGATTCGGGGAAAAACAGATTATTGTTGCCATGTTGTTGTTATCGGCGGTGTCCCTTGTATTCCTATTATTCTCTGGCCATTTCTTCTATGTCATGGTATTTACGATGTTATTCTTTACGTTCAATAATATTTTGCGCCCTACGATCAATACGCTTCTATCCCGAGTGGCCGGGAATGAACAAGGGTTTGTGGCAGGAATGAATAATGCCTACACGAGTCTCGGTTTGATATTTGGCCCGATGTTGGCAGGTATTTTGTTTGAAGTCCATTTCGACTTGCCTTATCTGTTTGGCGGATTCGTACTGCTCGTGAGCAGTATCTTTACGGGAAGTCGATTGAAAAATCTAAATTCTCCTCAACACGGCTGATGTGCTCTCGATACGATTTGCTTCAAAGAAGTGAAATCATTCGTTTGAAGATGAGCCAAAAGATCCCGGATCGTCATGATCCGAGGGTCATTTTTTAATTTCCACATGCCACAAAAAAATTGGACTCCATAATAGGGCTTCAATCAATCCGTTTCTTTATGCGCATGATGCTGAAGATACCTTCCTTCTTTTTTGAATAAATCGATAAAATTCCGGGCCGTGTTGGATAAGCGGTGATTTTTGAGCCATATTAGCCCCAGCGGAGAAGACATCCCAACGGTAGAAGAAATTTTGTACGCATGAATCGAAACCCCTCTATGCCGATGAAGCAGTGTTTCCGGAACGATCGACGAACAAAAGTCAGTGGATACCAACTCCATCAACAGCGATATGTCGGAACATTCACCGACAACAAGGGGATGCATATCAAGCCTTGAGTATGCCTCCAAAATGGAATAGTGTACACCTAATCCCTGCGTGCTTGGCAATAAGAGCCGTTCGTTAGCCGTGTCCGCAAGCGTAACTTCATGTTCAGACCGTTTCTGTTTCTGCGATGTAATCCAATAGAACGGTTCGGTATACAGGTGAAGAACTGAGAAATCGTCCAATTCAAGCGGTAATCGTATGAATGCTAATTCGACAGCCCGATCCCGGACTAACTGACACAGATGAGCGGACTCATTTTGTTGGATTTTGTACGTTACCTTAGGATATTGCTTTTGAAATTGGTGGAGGATTTCAGGCAAATCAGGAACCGAAAACGTATTTACACCCATCGTCAATTGGCCGTTTACCCCATTTTCGACCTCACTCACTTCCATCTTAGCCTCTTGCATTAATTGATCCATTTGCAAGGCATAGGAATATAAGGTCTTGCCTGCATTCGTTACTTCCATGTGTTTCCCGTTTCTCTCCAACAATATTGCGCCGAGTTCCACTTCCATTGCTCTCAATTGTTGGCTTAGAGGCGGTTGAGAAATATGAAGTCTTCTCGCTGCGGCTGATATGCTTCCTTCCTCCACAATCGCAATAAAATAGCGAAGCTGTCTGATATCCATCGTTGCATAGACTCCTTTCTCATATATGAAAAACATATATATAACTTATTTATTATATATTTTTCGTTTGATCGCCTTCATGTTAGCATATTTGTAAAGAACGATAAAGGAGACCGAGCGACGTCTCGTCTCTTGCTGCTTGTAATGCTTGTCTTACGGGCTGGTTTGGGAAAACAGTTGCAGCGAAGGAGGAGACGGAAGTGGCGGACAATGCTTACTGGTTAACGAATGTGCGGTTGGAGACCGGCTATCAGTATGAGAATGGCACCGTAACGGGGACAGAAACCATGCTTTTTCATGTACAGATCTCAGATGGGAAAATCAGTAAGATCGTTCCCGCAGATCAACCTTTAGAAACGAATATGCCTACACGGGATGCAAATGGATATCTCATGCTTCCCTCATTCCGCGATATGCATATTCATCTTGATAAGACATATTACAGTGGTCCATGGAAAGCGCCAACGATACCACGCAAAGGACTTTTGACAAGGCTGGAGGAGGAACAAGAATTACTCCCGCGCTTGTTGCCTGTTGCTAAGGAAAGGGCGGAGAACTTGCTGGGATTGCTGACCAATGCCGGTTCGACCCGTATTCGTACCCATTGTAATGTCGATCCATTCATAGGATTGCGGAATTTGGAAGCCACGCTTCAAGCCGTAGAAACTTACAAAGGAAAAGCTTCGGTTGAAATTGTGGCGTTTCCCCAGCATGGATTATTACGCAGTGAATCTGTTTCTCTCGTAAGAGAAGCATTAAGAAGCGGTGCTGCTCTCGTTGGCGGCGTTGACCCTGCAACCATTGACGGCAATATCGAGAAGTCACTGCACACGGTAATGGAACTTGCGGTGGAAGCGGATGCGGGTATTGATCTTCATATCCATGATCCAGGCCATCTTGGCATTTTTACCTTTCAACGATTGGCCGCGTTAACAGAGGAAGCAGGGTGGCAAGGAAGAGTCAACATCAGCCATGCTCTGGCGTTGGCTGACATTTCTCTGGAAGAGGCAGGTCAAGTTGCAGAACTGTTAGCTGAGCAGCGGATTACGATTACATCCACCGTTCCGCTTGGAAGGACAATTCCGATACCGCTCTTAAGCGAAAAGGGTGTGCAAATCTCCCTCGGTGATGACAGCATCACGGATCACTGGTCTCCTTTTGGCAAAGGAGATAGTCTTGAAAAAGCGGGTACATTAGCGGAACGATTCGGCCTGAAGGACGAACGTTCCCTTGGACAAACACTGGGGTATATTACAGGCGGTGTAACACCTTTAAATACAGACGGACAACGCATCTGGCCTAATGTCGGAGACGCTGCCGACCTCGTTCTCGTTGATGCAAGTTGTTCAGCCGAAGCGGTTGCACGCAGAGCAAGAAGGGTCGCGGTTTTCTTTCAGGGGAATCTGGCTGCCGGAGAACTTTAGAACTTTTATCAGAGAACGTAGAAAGGATGAGCTTCTTTGAATACTACTTATTGGTTAACCAATGTCCTGTTGGAAACGGGATTTCAGGAAGATAACGGTGTGATTACGGGTACCAAAACCGAATGCTATCATCTCTTAATCGAGGATGGGAAAGTGGCGAAAATCGTCTCAGCGGATGAGCCCGTACCGAATGAACTTCCTAAGAAAGATGCGAAACGGCGTCTGGTGCTGCCTTCATTTACCGAAAAACATTGTCATCTGGATAAAACATTGCTTGGTGATCGGTGGCGTGCGGTAACACCTGCAAGTAATATTTTTGAACGGTTTGAAATCGAAAAGCAAGTACTTCCTTCTTTGGAAACAACGACGCAAGAACGTGCGGAACAGTTGCTCGATATTTATGTGAAGTCTGGTGTAACGCATGTGCGCACGCATGTCGATGTTTATCCTGAGGTTGGATTGGGGAATTTGGAACAAGTTAAGCGAGCATTGCACACATTTGAAGGGAAGCTGACCTACGAAATCGTTGCTTTTCCACAGCACGGTTTATTGCGTTCCAAGTCGAAACAGTTGGTTCGGGAAGCCCTTCGCCAAGGAGCAAGCTTCGTAGGTGGCGTCGATCCAGCCACGGTGGATGGTGATCTCGAAGCTTCCTTACAGGAAATGGTGGAGCTAGCCGTAGAAGGAAATGCGGGCATTGACCTGCACTTGCATGACGCCGATCATCTTGGTGTATTTACGATAAAGCGATTGGCCCAGTTAACGAAAGAAGCGGGATTGCAAGGCAAGGTTGCCGTCAGCCATGCCTTTGGGTTGGGGGATATTTCTCAAGCTCAAGCGGAGGTCATGGGAGAGCTTCTGGCGGATGCAGGGGTCTCCATTATTACAAGCGTACCGATAAACCGCAAGTTTCCGCCAGTTGGTCTATTACACCGGAAAGGTGTTACGGTTGCTGTCGGATGCGATAATATTTTTGACGTGTGGTCGCCTTTTGGCGATGGGGATATTTTGAAACGAGCTGGTCGTTTGGCGGAAATGTACGGATGGTCCGATGAGCGGGCATTAGCCCGGACACTGCAATTTATTACCGATGGCAAGACACCATTAAATGATAATGGCGAAAGAGTGTGGCCCAAAGTCGGAGACGATGCAAATATGGTGCTAGTCGAAGCTTCTTGTTCAGCTGAAGCTATCGCAAGAAGTTCAAAACGTGTGGCCACGATATTCAGAGGCAATATTGTATCAGGTTCAGTGTAATGTGAACCGCTAATCCCTTATAAAAGTTCAGGCGCCTGGCTTCCCAGACCGACGCTTGAGCTTATTTTCTTCTATAGAACTTTTCCCAATCCTTAATAACTTCTGCTTTAGTCAATTGTCGTTCCCTCAGACATCGGGATGTCTCCCATTCATGTATCGCCTGCTGCTTTGTTTTATAAAAGCGGTAGTCGCAAATATTCCAGGAACAGAATAGTTTTCTGTACCATTTTCCGTTTTGAACATCATCTGTAAATCGGCGTACAGTTTTACTTGCCTGCCGTTTGCTCCAGCGGGTGCCGGGTGTACGATGGTCTGTCCATACGGTTGATTTTTTCATACTATTGCTCATTTGGCTCTATTTTCCCTCCTTGTGGGAAGCTAGAGGCCGTCTATTTTCTTCATAATTTCACCTCTTCCAAGTTCGTATCGTTCTGTATATATAAACGCTATCGATAATCAGATGTTTCTTAAAGGTTTGAAATTTGAAAATACATTTTGGTGTTAGTCGAAGCTTCATGTTGTGGTTTCCTAAATAAATTGCACTTATTACGAAATATAGGCATATGCTCAGGATATAATCAGAAACCCAAAGGAGAACCGCATGTATGTTTCGTGATATGAACAATCCGTGTAATCAATGGGTCAAGAAAAATATCCTGAAACAGCAATATAACGAATTTTGTATTGTAAGCTATAGTTTCGAGGATACTGATAGATGTCTACTTACGAGTTCCACGAGTGAAGGTCCCTTCTATCTGAAGAACTCCATGATTCGAAAAGATGTTCGAGAAGACCAATATGGAGTTGATCTCTTACTCCGCTTAAGAGTAGTTGATGTTAAGGGATGCAGACCCATCTGTGGGTTGGCCGTTGATATTTGGAATAGTAACGCCTGTGGTGTTTATTCAGGATTTTCAGGGTACGAAAATAGTAGCTTCGCTCCAGGACAAATTGCCGTACCGACAGATCATAAAACGTTTCTTCGTGGACGTCAGTTCACCGACGAGAACGGCATGGTTGAGTTTTTGACTATAATCCCTGCATGGTATCATCTTAGAACGCCTCATATTCACATCAAAATAATTGAGGGTTCAAAAGAAATCCTGACAACGCAATTATTTTTCCCTCAAGAGTTCACCTATGAAATTGAATCCTTGCCACCATACAATTCAAGACAACTCAGTCCCTACATCAACGAAAATGATTTCGTTCTTACGCTGTCTCATGGAGTTCAAGGAGGGTGGCCTAAGTTTACGAAATGGGGAGAGAGATATTATATGGGGACGTTAACCATTGGAGTCGACTACGGTGGTACGTTATTTCCATCGGAAAAATCCAATTAAGAACGAAAAGCCTGCCTTTTGGCGGGCTTTTGACGTTTTTAAACACAGCTCACCCCTATTCTTTTGGTAGGATTTAACTCGATAAATGTCGAAGTATGATGAGAAGATGAACAGGATAGTATCAGCCGAAATGTAAATGGAGAGGGGTGATCACAATGAGAGATTTAAAAAGTCTTAAAGAGCGAAAAGAGTGTATGCTTTTTCAAACGAGCGAAAAGGATAGTCGTAATGGATGGATTGGTGGGAATGCACCGGCTTATTTTGATGAACTAGAAGGCATGGTAAATAAGGATATGGAGAGGTATTTTTATTTGTCTATCGTTAACCCTTTTGATGAAACTGAGATGATCTCCATATTCGCTCCTAAACAGTTTGAAGATCGTATTTCGAAAAATAGATATCCAGATTGTTCGTTATTCACAATGAAACATCCTAAAACAGAAGAGAGTAAACTTGATACTTTTACCGATCCTGATTTAGTAAAGCACTATATTTCAGAAGCCAACATTGTAAGTGATAAAGCGTCATTTGAAGAACGTTTTCTTATTAAATTTGGGGGAACTCCAAGGCATATCCAGGGAGAAAAGTATTACTATACGGAGTTGCATGATGACGGTTTTGAATTTCTATTTCAGGTCGATGAGGATGGGTATCCAGATACACTCATAAAGCCAAGAAAAAGTTATCCCTTTGCGTTCGGTGCTATCTATTTATACGCACAAATGTTAGAAGATTCGATTGAGAACCCCATACAAAGTTATTGGCAATATTCTTAATGTGAAGGGGTGGAAGAATGCGCACTAATAAGTATTGGAAGTATTTTGATCGAGCGATGAAAGAGTACAAAAAACGAGTAATCTCAGACGAAGAAGTGAAAGAAATACGTGATGCTCGACTGAATGAAATGAAAGACTTCATTCAAAAAAATGAACGAAATCGTTTAGCGGAACGTTTAGGGTTATTAATTGGTGTTCACCTTGAAATGAATGCAAAACATAGAATACTCAATGGGGAACCATCAGGATGGATTTTATTAGAGCAGCAACTTTTTTGGTCATTTCAAATGATTAAAAGCAATCCAAGTAGAGAGGATGTATCAGCCAGGGAAATAGGGGGACTTATCGGGCTTTCCCTATTGTGGGGCTATGAAGATATTGCAGAGCTAACCTACCAATATGCAACGAATATGTTTACGAAAGATCGAGATTTCTATGCGGAGAATAAGACGCATCATGTTTTTATGACCTGTCTATATCACAAGTGGAAAACGGGAGACATGCCTGAATTGTTTACTATTTTACCGGAAGATCATGTCTACCAAAAGTTAATGCGCAGTTGGAACGATACAAATCATTTTGGAGAGCACCTATATGAACTATGTGATTTCCACATTTATAGTCTAAGCGACACTCCCTATAAATTAAGTGAAATTTTATCGTTTGACTGTATTCCTTACGATTATTATTGCATTCAATTAATTAGAGAAAAAGAGGGACTAGCTACCCCTAATATAGAACATCCGTTGCTTCAAACACCTCTGGCTGCAATTCCAAAGGATAAACCAGGGTATAAAATTGACGATGACGAGATATTGCAATTCGTAATTCAAAATGAAAAGATACCTGATTCGCAACGCATCATACGTTAAAGACACTTGATTGTAAAGTTTTAAAAAGAATATGAGATACCTTCAACTGTAGTTGGAAAAGGAGTGAGTGTATGAATGCAATGCTGTTACTTGTGCAAAGGCTTTCATATGATGTGGAAGAAGAAATTTATTCAGAGGTTTCATTAGCTATAGAACAGCCAGGAGCCTATTTTGAGAAGTTCAAAGAGCGGCTTGATGAAAGAGGGATCGATAGCCCGATTGATCAATTGGCATGGATTTCGTTGGTTGACGCACTTCTTGATCATGATTTGGCATTTGAAATCGATTGGAAAGAATCAGGTTTATACCTATGCGATGTTGTTGATGAATTGCTAGATAGAAAGAAAATGGCGTGCATAAGCTGGGAAGATTTTGAGGAGGGAGAACTTGATGAGCTGCCAACGGCCCAATGTTTAAATGAAATTTCAAAAAGGTTAAGGGAAAAGGGAATTTCGTTGGCATGTTTGGATATGGAAAGTGACTGTTACGTTCTGATCACGGTCCCATCAACTGAGATTGATGAAATTAAGGCGCTGGCACAAGAAGCAGGTTATAGAATTCAAGATTCTTTTTAAGTAGAGGATGAATTTGAATGAACGAGGAAATTAAAAAAATCATTGATTGCCTAAAAGAAGGTTTACAAGAGGATCCTTCAACGATTGTTTTTGCAAAATTAAATGATGGGTTCACGGGGATTCATGAAGAAGCTGATTTGTTAAAGCTAGGGAAATACTACGACTTATTAAAAATAACAAATGGAGCACGATGTGGTGATATTGATTTCTGGAGTTACAGCGAATTAGAGAGCAATCAATATGTTCTCGCAGATATTCAAGATGACAAAGAATCATGGTTAGCAATAGGCCAGATTCTTTATGAACCCTTAATCATGAATAGATTTGAAGGGAATGTTTATAAATTGGATGAAGACGGAACTACGATGAATGGCTTTGG